>NZ_KI519515.1:0-1104 GCF_000482845.1 Anaerobiospirillum succiniciproducens DSM 6400 | reverse complement strand
GGTAACCGTAACGCAAACGACGGTATTGCCTTAGCTCAGACCATCGAAGGTGCTCTCGACGAGACCACCAACATGCTGCAGCGTATCCGTACCCTCGCTGTCCAGGCTGCTAACGGTACCAATACCCGCAAAGATCGTGAGGCATTACAGCAGGAAGTTAAGTCACTCTCTGAAGAAATTACCCGTATTGGCTATAAAACCACTTTCGCTGGCGCACATGTTCTAGTTAGCCAAGGCGCAAAGTTCGGTGGTGTAGGCTTATCTGGCGGTAATAATCCTGCAGACAATCTTAAAGACAAAGATGGTGCATATTTCTTCCAAGTAGGAGCCAACGCCCAAGACATGATTAAGCTTACCACTAAGGAAGGCTTCCACATGAAGGGCATCATGGACATGGTTAAGAATGACGGCCTCAACGCAAACATCAAGTTTACTGAAGGTACACCAAACCAAGTTTCCAAGGCTGGCGCTGCAGATCAGTTCGGTCTTTTCTGCTCAGATGCTAAAAAGCCTTCTGGTGCATATTGGGCTGTTATTACGCCAGAAGCTGCTCAAAAGACTTTAGAGCATATTGATAACTTCATCCAAGCAGTAGATTCCAAGCGTGCGGCCCTAGGCGCAATCCAAAATCGTATGGAAAGCACTATCCGCAATCAGAGCTCTATTGCGGAAAATGAGTCTGATGCACGCAGCCGTATTCGTGATACCGACTTTGCCTCTGAGACTGCAGCTTTAACTCAGAACCAGATTATTCAGCAGGCCTCTCAGACTATTCTGAGCCAGGCTAACCAGCGTCCAACCGTTGCTCTTAACCTTTTAGGCGGTTAATAGAACGCATACAGTTTTGAATCTCTCATATCGTCTAAGGCTGCCTCTTCGGAGGCGGCCTTCTTGAAGAGGAGATTCACAGCAGACAGTCTATTCGTAAGCAGCATTATGTGTTCTTTACGAATACATTGATTGCATTAAGCAAGGTGGAGATTGTGCTTGTACAGCTCTCTCTGCTGATACAAATAGAAGGAGAGAACTATGGCTTTATACGTTAACACTAACGTTAGCTCGATTAACGCACAGCGTAAACTCGCTAACTCTACTCTTGCGCTC
>NZ_AXWV01000050.1 GCF_000482845.1 Anaerobiospirillum succiniciproducens DSM 6400 | reverse complement strand
TTAGTGACAAGATTAAGTGGCGCACCCGAAGAGATTCGAACTCCTGACCGATCGGTTCGTAGCCGATTACTCTATCCAGCTGAGCTACGGGTGCGTGATTGTCACTTGACAGGCTTGTGCTCATCAAGTGGCGCTCATTATAGCAAAATAATTTGAAGTGGCAAGCAATTTTCACAAAAATTTAAAGGATTTTTCATCTTGTCTGTGTAAAAGGCTTGCATATGGGATCCTTATGCGGATTTTTTACAGCTAGTTTGATGGTTATCTATGTTGAAAAAGCCATAGCTGCAGTAAGACCCCACATAGCTATGCACTTACTCACTCACTCACTCACTCACTCACTCACTCACTCACTCACTCACATTCATGCATATATGATCATGCATGCACTGGCATGCGATAAGTTTGGCATTAAAACAAGGTACAAACATTTGCCTAGAAAGTGCGTTGTTTGGGCACTAAAGGCTTAGGTGAATAGATAGTAGTAAGGCAGGAGGGAATTGTTTGTAAGCGTGAGATCGATTATCTAAACAAGATAAATATGTGGGTGTTTAATGTTGCATAGATACAACATGAGGATATAAAAAAACAGCATCAAGTGCTGTTCATTTTTTATCACGGTGGCGGAGAGAAAGGGATTCGAACCCTCGATACAACTTTTTGGTCGTATGCTCCCTTAGCAGGGGAGTACCTTCAGCCTCTCGGTCATCTCTCCGCAACGGTGTGCGCGCATTATCAGGCTTTTAGCTATCCTTGTCAAGCATTTGATAGCAAGTTTTTTCATATGCTTCACTTGCACGTTTAACAAACACCTTATATATGCTTTTCGTGGCAAGGTGGTAAGCTAAAGATCAAATTCATCTAGGCAAGTATCCAGAGTTAATGATGGCCTTAAAACCAGTGTCTTTGGTTGGTCTTATGGCCATATTGCCTGATGGTGCTAAGAGATTCTAATAATGCTTTATACATATGAGCATGCATTTAAGAGCGCAAATCATTAGTGCCTCAAACAAGATAGAGGTTTGTTAAAGCCTAGATGATCTAGTTGAGGTGGAATATATCAGTAGATGCGTGAAAGTAGAGCTTGTGCCAAGCAATGGTCATAAACTCGAGAGATGGGGACTCTTAATTGTCTTAATATAGAGTAGATGAGGAGTTTTAATGGCCGTAAGCTAGAGCTGAGGTGAGCTTTTGATGGTTTTAAGCTAGATTTGAGGGGGACTTTTTTTACAAGCAGGCAAAAAATAAGGCAGTCTATAGACTGCCTCTAGCTTATGAGTTGTAATCTTGATCATAGTCGACAAGAAAGTCTTCCTCATTGTCGCGACCATCTCGCACAATGCGGCAGTCATCAGGAGCCTCAATTCCTAGGCGAACCTGTCCTGAACGTATCTCAACTACAGTGACATAAATGTCTTTGCCGATACGTACTTTCTCGTCTTTACGTCGTGAGATTACAAGCATCGAAAGCATCCGTATATTTGCATATACGGCTCCTGTTCTATAGTCGTTACACTTAATGAAGCTTAAGTTACAGACTGTAGTTTTATATGTAGTGCTGCACTTGGCACTAAAAGTGGTGCAGCACTACACTCAGGCTAATTTAGCCTTTTAGAACTGTAGATAAGCTATTACAGGTTCTGCTCAAGGAAAGGAGCTACTGCAGCAATTGCAGCATCAAGACCAGCCTTGTTAGTACCGCCAGCCTGAGCCATGTCAGGACGGCCGCCACCCTTGCCATCAACGTGTGCAGCAACGGCGTTAACTAAGTCACCAGCCTTAACCTTAGCGGTCATATCCTTAGAAACTGCAGCAATGAGGTTAACCTTATCGGTCTTCTCATCAACAGAGCCTAAGACTACTACACAGGTCTTTAAGGTGTTCTTGAGCTCATCAACAGCTAAACGCAGCTCGCGCATGGAGTAGCCATCAACCTTACGAGCAACAACCTTAACTCCCTTGCACTCAGTAGCTTCGTGAGCGAAGTTTACGCACTCAAGATGAACCAGCTTCTCCTTTAAGAGCATGTTCTCGTGCTCGATAGAAGAGGTGTGCTCAATCATGTACTTAGCACGATCTACTACAGAGAAGTTATCAGTCTTTAAGATGTTGCAAGCTTGAGCAACAGCCTGTGATAAGGACTGCTGATATTCAATAGCAGCTGCACCAACTAAAGCTTCAATACGACGAACACCAGATGCGATAGACTCATCTGAGGAGATCATGAAGTAGCCTAAGTCACCAGTACGCTCAGCGTGGGTGCCGCCGCACAGTTCTTTAGAGGCATCGCCCATAGTAAGAACACGTACTTCACCTTCGTACTTCTCATCAAACAGAGCCATAGCGCCGCACTTCTTGGCAGCCTCTAAGTCCATGATGTCAGTCTTAATTTCATAGTTGTCGCGGATCCACTCGTTAACACGAGCAGTAATCTGCTGACGCTCCATGGAAGTTAATGGCTGAGGATGTGAGTAGTCAAAGCGTAGACGGTCAGGACCTACAGAAGAACCCTTCTGATGGACATGGTCGCCTAAGATCTCACGCAGGGCAGCGTGTAGTAAGTGGGTAGCACTGTGATGAGCGGCAATAGCCTTACGACGCTTAGCATCAACAATGGCCTTGCACTCGTCGCCAGCCTTGAACTCACCTAGCTCAACACGGCCTAAGTGAATAGTTGCCTTACCAACAGCCTTGGTATTCTCAACGATAAAGAGGTTGTTACCGCAACGAATCTCGCCGGTATCACCAATCTGACCACCCTTTTCAGCATAGAAAGGAGTGTTATCTAAAACGATTACAGCCTGCTCATCAGTTAAGATGCCATCAGTTTCTTCAGTGCCCTTGAACAGAGCGATGATCTTGCCGTTATCTTCAGTGCGATCGTAGCCTGAGAAGGTGGTCTGAGCGTTTAACTTAAGCTCCTTGTTGTAGTCGATGCCGAAACTAGAGGCGGACTTAGCGCGAGCACGCTGCTTTTCCATCTCGCTCTCAAAGCCATCCATATCAACTACATAGCCACGATCACGAACTACGTCCTGAGTTAAATCTGCAGGGAAGCCGTAGGTATCGTAGAGCTTAAAGGCAACCTCACCCGGAATAGTACGCTCAGCACCGAGCTTTTCAAGCTCAGAGTCAAGCAGAGCTAAGCCACGGTCTAAGGTATTTAAGAACTGCTCTTCTTCTTTCTTTAAGGTGCGCTCGATTAATGATTGCTGCTCAACGAGCTCTGGATAAGCCTTGCCCATCAGCTCAGCAAGCTTAGCGACCATCTTGTAGAAGAATACGTCCTTAGCGCCTAACAGACGGCCATGACGAACGGCACGACGGATGATGCGGCGCAGTACGTAACCACGACCCTCATTAGATGGCAGAACACCATCTGCAATTAAGAATGCACATGAGCGGATGTGGTCTGAAATTACGCGCAGAGACTTAGAAGACTTGTCGGTAACATTCAGGATGTTAGCAGCAGTATCGATAAGATCGCGGAACAGATCAATATCGTAGTTAGAGTGAACGCCCTGCAGAACAGCAGCAATACGCTCTAAGCCTAAGCCGTTATCGATCATTGGCTTGCCTAATGGCTCAAAAGTGCCATCAGCTAAGCGGTTGTACTGCATGAACACGATGTTCCAAATCTCAATGAAACGATCGCCATCTTCCTCAGGTGAGCCTGGAGGGCCGCCCCAGATGCCCTCGCCGTGGTCATAGAAAACCTCAGAGCAAGGACCGCAAGGACCAGTGTCACCCATCTGCCAGAAGTTGTCAGAGTTGTAACGACCACCCTTGTTATCACCAATGCGAACGATCTTCTCAGCAGGCAGACCGATCTCTTTATGCCAGATGTTGTAAGCTTCTTCATCTTCGGCATAAACAGTAACCATTAATGACTCTTTTGGTAACTTAAAGTCTTCAGTCAGTAAGGTCCAAGCGTGGGTAATAGCCTCGCGCTTGAAGTAGCCACCAAAGGAGAAGTTACCGAGCATTTCAAAGAAAGTGTGGTGACGAGCGGTATAACCTACGTTATCGAGGTCATTTTGCTTACCACCTGCACGTACGCACTTTTGAGCGGTAGTGGCATTGATATAAGAGCGTCTGTCCTTGCCAAGGTAGATGTCCTTGAACTGGTTCATACCGGCGTTAGTGAACAGAAGGGTTGGATCGTTATATGGAACGAGAGAGCTTGAGCGCACGATCTCGTGGCCGTGTCTCTTGAAGTAGTTGAGATACGTAGAACGGATCTCGTCTGTAGTCATGTACATGCTAAAACTCTGTGTTTAGACAAGGAATCAAACCTTGGGGTAAATACAATCTTATACCTGCGTACTATGCTCTATGGCATAGAAGCGCCCAATGAGCCTATATGCTCTAGGACTAATATTGCGTTTCACAGGCATAAGATTGTACTTAGCTCAACCATGATCCCTTTAGAAAGGACTAAATACAACCTAACATTATAACCACATTAGGTTGATGCATACCAATTTTTACGCATTAGTGCCGATCTAAAGCCCTATCTAAGACCATGGCCTTTTTGCTAGCGTGCCCCATGAAAGCACCAAGATTAAAAGTAAGGTAGGTTGAAAAGTATAGGCACCAAAAGGCAAATGGCAGCAGCTTAGCGTAGATTCTACCTATTGAGCTAATGGTGTTTCTTGAGGTGGGCGTGTGTAGAAGTTTATGCTAGTAAGGCTTACTTAGCGATCTGGTGGCAGAACATAGCCATTTGGACGCATAACATGTTGATCAAGCTCGTGCATGGCCGCAATCATGTTTTCACGTAAGGCTGCAGTTGCTTTTGCTATATCATGGCGATTTAAGGTAGCACCGTCGATAGGCTCTAAGAGCTTAATGTGAACCTCTCCATTGTTTAGACGACCGAGCTTAATTTGTTTTGTGTAGGTTGATGTAACAAATGGGTAGACCTTAACCTTACTGAGCATAGCTGTATGTAGAGCCCCGGTTTTAAATGGCTTAACAGGGCCATAGCCTGAGCGTGATCCTTCAGGAAATACCCATACAGATAAGCCTTTGTTTTTGATCTTATCTGCAAGCTTCAAGAAGGCTTCTGCAGCTTTAGTTCGATTATCGCGGTCAATTAAAATATTGCCTGATAAAAAGAAGATAAGGCCAAAAATAGGAGTGTAGATCAGACTCTTTTTGCCCACACAAACGACACCTGGCTGAGGCAGATCAGCCATAGTAATAATGTCCCAATCACACTGATGCAAGCCAACAAAGATAGCCGGCATTTCTTTGCGTAATGCCTTAAGGTCGCAGTCAATTACTACCTTAACCCCCACAATCGGCTGCACTAAGCGGAGCATTTGCGTAAGTACAAAGACATTGTTCCTATGCTTTGGACGTACAGTACATAAGATTATTCCTGTGATAAGCCAGATCAAGGCTCCCATGCCCAGAATGAGCAGGCGTGTAGATGCAAGTGCATATGACATAGGCGCGTATCTTACTTATACAGGTGAGTGAATAGACTTGCCATCAGATAAAGATGGCCAGGGTGGTAACTTAGTAGTAAAACTCAGCTATAAGTTAGCCCTCTAGCTAACTTGCAATCATCTGAGTTGCATGTAAGCAGTGCTAGTTTGAAAAATGAAGCTCTCTTAGAGTTTTGTAGGCTGAACACAGCTAGAGCTTTAACTAAGTGCAGCCTTTAATGCTACGAGCCAAGTACCTAGCAAACTAATGGGTACTTGGCTGCAGTTCTCATTTAGGGCTAGAGTTACTCCGAGGCAGTTTCAGCAATGCTTGGCTGTTTAGCCGGCACTAGCTCAATGTAGTCCACACGTTGAATACGTTCTGGTAATGACTCACCAGCACGTTCACGGTTAGAAATACGATCAGCAATGATCTTAGGAGCTAAGGAAAGCTTGAGCTTGCCTGAGTGCAGGTTTGCGCCCTCACCCTCATTGAGGCAGATGATATCTGCAATACCGTCCATACCACTCTTGAGCTTATCGTTAGCAATCTTAATGAGCTTCAATCCCTTGCCACGTGGCAGAATATTAAGCTCAGAGGCACGATAGATAAGCATCTTACCTTGCTTAGAAACAATGAGCACGATGGTGTTTTGTGGGTCTTGTACCTTAAGTGGCTTAAGTACACTAGCTTCAGCATCTAAGGTAATGACAGACTTACCGGCCTTGTTTCGGGTTAGTAAATCTGCAAAACGACAGATAAAGCCATAGCCACGATCTGTTGCGAGCAGGAAATGGTCCTCAACTGAGCCAGTAATTACGGATGTAATGTACTCGTTTGGCTGCAGATTAATCTTGGTAGAAATAGGCTCACCTTGACCACGTGCAGATGGCAGATCCTTAATAAAGATACTAAAGGTACGTCCCATATTACTGATAAAGACGGCGCTTTGATTAGACTTGCCTACAGCCTGTTCAAGGAAGCTATCGCCACTCTTATATGACAGAGCCATTGGGTCGATACCAGTACCATTAGCTGCACGTACCCATCCCATACGAGAGAGCACTACTGTCATAACCTGGGCTGGAGTGTTAGCTGTAAGGTCGATTTCCTTAGCTGCCTCACGCTCGACAATAGCACAGCGACGCTTGTCACCAAACTTTTTAGCATCAGCACTGAGCTCAGCTTTGATAAAGTTCTTAAGCTTTTCTGGGTGAGCTAATAAGTCCTCAAGCTCCTGCTTTTCTTTAGTAAGCTTGTCAGCCTCGCCTTGGATCTTTTCCTCTTCAAGACGAGCTAATTGTCTAAGCTTAGTCTCAAGGATGTAATCAACTTGCTCTTCGGTAAGCTTAAAGCGCTGCATTAAGGCCTGTTTAGGATCATCCTCGTTACGAATGATCTCAATAACCTCATCAAGGTTTAAAAATACCGTCATCAAGCCATCAAGTAAGTGCAGACGCTTGTTAACAGCATTGAGGCGATGATTAAAGCGCTTGGTAACTGTATTGGTGCGGAATGTAATCCACTCGCCTAAGATAGTGGCGAGATCTTTTACTTGAGGCTTGCCATCTAAACCTAAGATATTGAGATTGAATTTATAAGTCTTCTCAAGATCTGTCTTGGCAAAGAGATGGCTCATTACACTCTCAGTATCTACACGGTTAGAGCGAGGTACTAAGATGAGCTTGCAAGGGTTATCACGATCTGATGCGTTAACTAGGTCAGAAATCCAAGGCAGCTCCTTTTTCATCATCAGCTCAGCAATCTTCTTTTCGATATCGCCAACGCTAACTTGGAAAGGAAGAGCAGTGATGACGATGCCATCCTTGGTCTCTTCGTAAACAGCACGCTGTCTGATGCTGCCACGACCAGTCTCATACATCTTCAATAGCTCATCCTTTGGGGTGATGATGTCAGCACCACAAGGATAGTCAGGACCTTGAACATATTTCATCAGGTCTTTAACTGAAGCTTTTGGATGATCAAGCAGATAAGAGGTAGCCTTCACAATCTCATTGAGGTTGTGTGGCGGAATCTCGGTGGCCATACCCACGGCAATACCCATGGTGCCGTTTAATAAAATGCTTGGTACACGGGCAGGTAGTGCTTTAGGCTCTTCAGTTGTACCATCGAAGTTAGGTTGCCAATCAACGCAGCCTAAGTTCAAGTCCTCTAAGAGGAGGTCTGCCTGTGGAGATAAGCGGGCTTCGGTATAACGCATCGCCGCAAAGGACTTTGGATCCTCAACGTCACCCCAGTTACCTTGGCCATCGATGAGAGGATAGCGGAAGGAAAAAGGCTGTGCCATGAGAACCATAGCCTCATAACAAGCACTATCACCATGAGGGTGGTACTTACCGATTACGTCACCTACAGTACGGGCTGATTTTACGTGCTTGGCCTTGCTGTTAATGCCAAGCTTGGCCATGGCGTAAATAATACGACGCTGTACAGGCTTAAGACCGTCACTTACCGATGGTAAGGCACGGTCACGGATGACGCTCATGGAGTAATTTAAGTAGGCATCGTGAGCAAAGTTGCGCAGTTGCAACAGCTCGACACCCTCTAAACTTAAGTCACTATTGTTTAAGGTGCTCATGAATAAAGGCCATCAAAATCTATGTGGTTAGCTGAACTTCAAAAAATGCATGCCGCAGTAAAACTGCCTAACAATAGTGCAGTAAATGTCGACGGCTTGTTTTGAAATTACCAATACCGAAACTTTGCAAATTGCATTTGCGTGGATTCAGATCCGGGCTAAAATCTTATCTTTGTCTTTCTTATGCTAAAAAGCTTATTTGCCTAGTTTATAGATGGGCTCGCAAAGGAACCCATCCATGTTTTAACTGTGCAAAGCTTTAAGGACATATGCTCAAATGGGCATATGTAGGCATAAAGACACAATAAGGCTAAGCATTCTACACTATAAGTGTAAATGCTGCGAAATTACGCAAAGTGGGAAAAAACACTTTTTAGCGCATTTATATAAGCATTGCTGAGCTCATGCATTCTGATGCATAGATTATTTTGCTCGCAATAGCCTGCATCTTTGTGTCATAAGAGACGTTATTGTTTGCTGTATGTGGTGTTCTTAACTTAGATGAGAACCTACACGTACTTTCTTTGTTTTTGAGTAATGAGTCTATGGCGATCGACCAACTTTCATTATTTGTATCGGCTTGTGCACGCTTTACGTCACGCTTAGGCGGTGGTTTTAAGTCCAAGATGATGCTTATGGCCTTGCTATTTATTTGTAGCAACTCCTTCTTGGGCTCTGCTCAAGCCGCGATTGGCGATCTGTTTAATCGTACTGAGATTAAGCCATACGCTCAGCATGCCTCATCTGAAACAGCTAATTTACCTGCTACTTTATATAACAGTGCCGTTGTAGACTCAGTAGTTGAGGACTACGAATATGACTATGTAAAGCTCAATCGCATTTCCTCGCTGCCACTGTTCCCACGTGGCTATCGCGCACCAAAGTACTTAGTAGACAAAGTAGTAGTCTACAAACAGTACCATCAAATGATGCTTTATAAGAACAATCAAGTCGTACGTAAGTATTGGATTGCACTATCCGATCGTCCTCAGGGACATAAAATTCAAGAGGGGGATCGTCGCACTCCGGAGGGGACATATACTCTCGATTACGTGAAAGAAAACTCATACTACTATCGAGCTTTCCATATCTCCTATCCTAATCCACAGGATATTGCTAATGCACGTAAGCGTGGTGTAAGTCCTGGCGGCATGATTATGGTTCATGGCCAGCCACCATCAAATAGTGAGTATCATGAGACAGTGCAGCGCTCAGATTGGACTAATGGCTGTATTGCTATTCTCAATCCAGAGATGGATGAGTTTATTTCCTTAGTCGATCCCGGCACTCCAATTGAGATAAAGCCTTAGGCATTACTGCACAAACTTGTCGTCTCATCATGGCTTTAGGTTAGAAGAATATGGGCACTAAACAACTCTTTTTTAAGCTCAGAGACAAGACTCGCTTCATGTGGGCTCGTAGTAAGTTTGGTTATATCCCAAACGGGGATGTAGCTAAATTTGACTTTAATGAGCTTGAACACGTCGTGATTTTGAAGCTCGATGGCAAGCTTGGCGATACTCAAGTAATGACACACTTTTACTCTCAGTTACGCTCATTAACTAACGCCGCTGGCCGTAAGCTCTTTTTAAGCGCTGTATGTCCTAAAAATCTAAAGCATATATACAAAGATATCTTAGGTTTTGACTGTGTTATTGAGTCATCACGCAAGCCTAAAGAGAAAGAGATTGAGCTTATCTGTGCGCAAATTATTCAAGCTGCAGTTGATGCAGGTTATAGCGATAAGATTGATTTAGTGCTTTCAACTGAGCCTAACTATAGGCCACGTGACTTCATCTTTAATCATTGTCTCAAGCCTAAATATGTAGCTGGTTGCGATAAACGTCTGAGCGACAATTTAGTAGCACGCGCTGCAAGCCAAGCCGCACTATCAGGCGGTATTGAGGAGCAAGTTGCTCGAAAGGCAACAGAGATTAGCTTCTTACTCTACGATGTTGATGCTTATGACAAGCGAGTGTCTCAAGCTTTTTGTGAGTTTATGCAGCTAGGTAAGCTTAAACCATCTTTAGTAAGCTATAAGCCTTTATTTACCGAAGAAGAGCTTGAGCACGCGCAAAACTATTTAGCATGCGATAAAGATACGATCTTAGTGGGGGTTAACCCATCAGGAGCAGCTAAAATACGTTCATTTACTCCAGAACTAACGGCTGCCATTATGAGCAAGATCATCTCATCGTCAGATAAGACTAGAGCCTTGCTCCTTTGTCATAGAGGCATGGGCGATTACATTGATAAGGTTATAGCGTCTTTAGGCGAGCTAAAAGATCTAGTGGGCACACGCATTGTGCTCATGCCCAAAGAATCCACCCCTTGCGATTTGGCTGCTTTAATTAGCTGTTGCGACGGTCAAATTGGCGTTGACACTGCTACCGTACATATAGCTTGCGCCACAAGTGTTCGACAGCTTTGCTTCTATCACAATGTGACTACCAACTCATTGCAGTGGGCTCCTTTAGGTGAGGGTGATACTGCAGAGGTACTAAGGTTCTCCGACGCAAACTTTAATACTATTGAGCCAAACCTTATCCTCAATCCTACTGCTGAGTTTATGAATAAGCTGCTAGCTACACAAAATGACTAGTCTTTAGCCATTAAGCTCCTACAGAGTCATAGCGCAATACACATTGCAAAGCTATAACGCGCGTCTTGCAACAGAGCACTAGATTATGCTCAAGACGCGCAAGTGTGCTTAGCCATCAAGCTCAGGAAGCCACTTAATTACAGGATGTCTAATGCCGCTCTCTTGTAAGTTCTCAAGGCTTGGGTCAACGTTTACGTAAACAGAAGCCACAATGACTCTTTCGCCAGAACGTGAGCCTGAGATAGTAGTAGATATGAGATTAAGCTCTAAGGTGATGCTATGTTGTGCGCTAGCCTCATCTTCACTTAAGAGGTCAGGCAGTACATTATCTTCCCACCAGCCATCTGATGGTGTGTTCATCTCAAATGAAAGATCATACTTATCAGTATCAAGGCGCTGACGGATGCGCTCAACAGTTTTCTCATCAGCCTCAGTAAGATCTAAGGTATCAAAGACCAGCTCTAAAGCAGCATCAGTAAGGTAGTCAAAATCTGCATCGCTGATCTTATCTGTATCAATAGTTGCTAATGCTTGAGTATCCATAGAATTGTGTCCCAAATGTCGAGGTGTGAGCGTAAAGTATAATCTACTATACGCTGCTACCTAACAAACTTTAACTTAAATCACTCTTTGAACTAAACACAACTGTTCTGATATTGAGCCACTAAAGTAAGTACTGCGATCTTATAACCCATAGTTATGGCTATGCTTTTGGCTACGATTATTAGTGCCGGGATTGACTAGATAGTGAACGTGGTTCACTGTTATTAAAAATAGCTAAGCCTTATTCATCAATGCTATAGAAAATGTCGTTACTTACGGCATTGGAATGTCGAATGATGGCATCAATCTCTGAAATATCAACGCCATACTTATTAACGGGAGCCTGTTGTAAAGTATGGTCGCTATTGACATAGTAAGCTTTAACTGTCCCACTAGAGAGTATTTCATCATGTGAAATGTTGGCACTATGCATGATGCTTTCTTTATCAGCTATGTCGCAAGAGAGCATGATTCGATTGTTGATCTCTCTAAGGATAGTATCACTATGGGTAGTGATTAAAACTTTAATTCCAGCATTAACGAGCATAGATATAAGAGCAGCCATTTTAGCCTGGCAAGTAAGATCGAGGCCGAGCTCAGGTTCCTCAATTAAAAGCATATCACCTATATTGGCGATCGAGCGTACGTAAAGTTCTATTAGAGCAAGTGATTTGACTGATGATGAGGCCAGATAGATTGGAACATGTACCGCCTCACGGGTCTTATCAACATGAGAAAGGTAAACAAGCTTTTGATTGATGATTTTGCAGGTACCTTGCATCAAGTCATATAGTGCATCCAAGATACCTTGATATTTTAAGTTGCTACTAATGAAGCTCTTTTTATTAGAGATAGTCTCAAAACTACGAACGAGATTTAGGTTATAACTTGTTGGCTCAGGATAGTTAAATACACCACCGCGAGTCTTGTGCAATAAGTCAGTAAAGGCAGCAGAGCAAGAGAAAGAACTCATGTTCAAATCGAGCTGCTTTTGAAATAGTATGATGCCTGTTCGATCTGAGGTTATTGGACATGTAGGTCTAAATATAGGCGAGATCAGGCACAAGTTAAGAATCTGCTTTATCAATGAAAGCAGCATATATTTAGGAATGTTATCTTGAGGCTGATCGTTGTTTTTTGAAATGTAAGCTATACAGAGTTCACTAGAATCTTTAGGTTTTCTATATACGATTTCGTTGTGTGTGCCTACATGGATAGTATGGTTGATCTCTTCGCTAAAAGCGTACGATAGCCCTTCAGGCAAAACTTCTACTTTAGTGTTAGCAAAGTAGTCGTCGTCAACACTAAAGAATGATGCAATCTTGCTAGTGAATGTTTTGGATATAGACTCTAGGTAGCAAGGTAAGCTGTCACTATAAGCGCTCAAATCAATAGTGATTACCCCATCTTTGTAGAGCTTATCGATAAGCTCATCAGCTACAGCAAAGTCTACAAACTTACTAGCCTCTAATACCAAACCATGCACAGCATGGCTCAGATAAGTTTTGCCGACATTGTTTGGTCCGCAAATAACGGTCAGGTCGCCAAGTTCAAGTGTGCCATGATCGATAAAGCCAAAGTTTTCAAAGCTAAACTTCATTTTTTAACCAATATAAAGGCAACTGCCCTTTTAACGAACAAAACACCTTCAAGAAAAACAATTTTTTAGAAGGTTTGGGCGGGCGTAAAGCTCATTATTTTTTGCTTATTGAAAAAATAAAGGCCGCAGAACATAGGTTCGGCGGCCTGAACGTAAGCGCATTGCCTGCCAATGTAGGCAGGACTTTTATAAATTAGATCTTAGCGACCAACATCGATATCTGCTGGTGGCCAGTGCTCGATACGCATACCTAATGACAGGCCGCGCTCGGCAAGCACGTCCTTAATCTCGGTTAAGGACTTCTTACCTAAGTTAGGGGTCTTTAACAGCTCAACTTCAGTACGCTGAACGAGGTCACCAATGAACTTGATGCCTTCTGCCTTGAGGCAGTTTGCAGAACGTACAGTAAGCTCAAGATCCTCAACAGGGCAAATAAGCTTAGGATCGATGAGAGGACGGTATGAGGTGTCTTCAGCTGGCTCAACAGAGTTGCGAATATCAACAAAGGAGTTGAGCTGCTCAGCGAAGATAGTAGCGGCCATAGAAATAGCTGCTTCTGGCTGTACAGTACCGTTAGTCTCAATGGTTAAATCTAAGGCTTCCTGACCAGATGGCAGTGCACGGGTCTTAACAGCTACGTTAAGTACTGGGCAGAAAGATACGTCGATTAACAGGCGGCCGATGAAGCGGTTCTCGCCGTTTTCAACATATGGCTGGCTCTGAGCCTGTACATAACCACGACCACGAGTTACGTGGAGGGTCATGTTAACTTCAACCTCAGGATCAGTAATGTTGCACAGAACTAAATCTGGGTTCTTGATCTCGACGTTAGCAGGGCACTCAATGTCACCTGCGGTAACAGGACCGATACCGGTCTTGGAAAGACGCAGGGTAGGTGAGTGGTTATTGCCTTCGCACTGAACAGCAACTTCCTTGAGGTTTAACAGGATTAAAAGGACATCCTCTTTCACACCTTCAAGGGCGCTGTACTCGTGAACAGCTCCAGCAATCTCTACCTCAGTAATTGCATATCCTGGAATAGAGGACAGCATGATACGGCGCAGCGCAGTACCAAAAATCTGGGCATAGTTTGGCTCAAAAGGCTCGAGAGTCACGCGAGATACATTGCGTGAGATAACCTCGACTTCCTTGATATTAGGCCTTAGAAAATCGATTTGATCCAAGGTTCAACCCTCAAAATGGTTATTGATAGACCGAATGTCCTAAGCTTTGAGTGCTCGTGATGTAAACTTCGATTATTAGTGCACAAGCAAGAGCTAAGATGACTTACGAAGTTAATATCTAAACTGCAGCACATACTCTAAGTGAGCGCGTATTGCGATTTATCAGAGTAAAACTTAGTAGACTTTGCGAGCCTTTGATCTCCTGAGATACAGAAGAAATGGAATTCATCGTGCTTGGGCGGTATATGGCAGTGGCTGCCTGACCGCGTGCTTTAAAGGGCGGCATCCATTGATGGAATGGCTTTTAAAGTTCCCAAACAGCACGGTTTGGGTTATGGCGTAGGCAATTAATGCTTTGCCATGAATGAAACCAAGTGGTAAGGCTAGGCCGAACCACTTGGGATTAGCTAATAGCCACCTAGGCAAGCCTAAAGTAGCATGTAGCTTAGGTAGCCTAAAAAAGACTAGCACTATGGCTAGTCTTTTTAATTAGCTTACCGTACGAGTGCTAATTACTCAGCAGCCTCAAGGTTAGTACGATCTACTAACATGATGTAGGCCATAGGAGCATTGTCGCCCTGACGGAAACCGCACTTTAAGATACGGGTGTAGCCGCCTGGACGGTTAGCTGAAGCCTTAGCAACCTCGTTGAATAACTTGGAAACGAGGTCCTTGTTACGCAGACGAGCGAATGCTAAACGACGGTTAGCAACAGAATCAACCTTAGCTAAGGTGATTAAAGGCTCAACGAAACGACGTAACTCTTTGGCCTTTGGTACGGTGGTCTTGATAATCTCGCGCTCGATCAGAGCGTTAGCGAGGTTGCGATACAGCGCTGCACGGTGTGCAGAAGTACGACCGAGGTGACGGCCGGCTAAACGATGACGCATTGTAATTACTTCCTAAGTGGTTTTATTTACTTACTCGAACGCTGCATTGTCTGAGGTGGCCAGTTAGGGATACGCATGCCCAGTGACAGGCCGCGTGTAGCTAACACGTCCTTGATCTCAGTTAAAGACTTCTTACCTAAGTTTGGAGTCTTTAAGAGCTCAACCTCAGTGCGTTGGACTAAATCGCCGATGAAGAAAATCTCCTCTGCCTTTAAGCAGTTGGCAGAACGTACGGTCAGTTCAAGATCTTCTACAGGCTGCAGGAGCACTGGATCCGGTAAAGGAGGAGCTGAAGGTGCAGCAGCACGCTCAGGGATATCCTCTTTATCAACGAGGTTTGACATGTTCTGGCAGAGCATGTCTGCAGCAGACATTAAAGCCTCGTCCGGGCTAATAGTACCGTTGGTTTCGATTTCGATAACCAGACGGTCTAAGTCGGTACGCTGTTCAACACGAGCGGACTCAACTTCGTAGACATATCTTGAAACTGGGCAGAATGAAGCGTCAATTAAGATCTCATTCTCATCCTTTGAAGGAAGATGCAGAGGTGAATTGGCCACTACATAACCACTTCCGTATACGACACGGAGATTCATCGACAATGATGCCTTGGCACCCTTAAGAGTACAAATGTGTGCCTCAGGGTTAACGATAGTCATGCCCTCAGGACACTGAATATCGCCAGCGAGAACTACACCATCGCCATATTTGTTTAAACTGAACCAAACTGGACCTTGCACCTGATGATTTGAAGTAATGGCAACCTTCTTGAGGTTCATTACTAACTCAACAGGAGACTCGATCATGTCTTCTTTAACACTGTTCAGGCTATCTACACCATCAAGCTTGAAAGCGTCGATAGCATAACCTGACAGAGACTTTAAGAGCACATCGCTAAGAGCGACACCAATGGTGTTGCCAAAGCCGCGCTCAAGAGGCTCGAGAGTGATGCGAACACGATGCGGGCCAAGTTCAGTAAAACCGACAGGCTTTGGCTGGAGTAATTCACAAACTGACACTATTAATACCCCGTAAGTTAAAAGGAGTGCAGGCTCATTGCCTACTACTTAGAGTAGAATTCGACGATGAGCTGTTCCTTAATGTCGGAAGGAAGCTCTGAACGCTCTGGCTTGTTCTTGTAAGTACCCTTCATGGCGCTGTGGTCTACGTCAATCCAAGTTGGCTTAGTGCCACGCTGACCAGCCAGGTCGATAGCGGTCTTAATACGGATCTGCTTCTTAGCCTTCTCACGTACTGCAACCTCATCAGATGGCTGAACCTGATAGGAAGGGATGTTAATCACGCGGCCGTTTACAGTGATAGCCTTGTGGCTAACGAGCTGACGTGATTCCATACGGGTTGAGCCGAAGCCCATGCGATAAACTACGTTATCAAGACGGCCTTCGAGAAGCTGTAACAGGTTCTCACCAGTGTTACCTGGCATGTTAGAAGCCTTCTTGTAGTAGTTGTGGAACTGACGCTCTAAAACGCCGTAAATACGACGAACCTTCTGCTTCTCACGTAACTGTGAGCCGTAGTCAGATAAACGAGCTTTGTTAGCACCGTGCTGACCAGGAGCGGTGTCCAGCTTGCACTTGGTGTCAATAGCACGTACGCCAGACTTTAAGAATAAATCAACGCCCTCGCGACGGCTTAACTTCAAAGCTGGTCCGGTATGCTTTGCCATTTATTTCTCTCCAATAAAACTAGAACCCGGATTAGACGCGACGCTTCTTTGGCGGGCGGCAACCGTTGTGAGGGATCGGGGTAACATCAGTGATGTTAGTGATCTTGTAGCCAATGGCGTTTAAGGCGCGAATGGAGGACTCGCGGCCCGGACCTGGACCCTTCACTAAAACTTCGAGGTTCTTAACACCGTATTCCTTGGCAGCCTCACCAGCACGCTCTGCAGCAACCTGAGCAGCGTATGGAGTGGACTTACGTGAACCACGGAAACCTGAACCACCAGCGGTAGCCCATGAAAGGGTGTTGCCCTGACGATCAGAGATGGTAACGATGGTGTTATTGAAAGAGGCGTGGATGTGAGCTACACCGTCAGCAATCTGCTTCTTGCCGCGCTTTACGCGAACACGTGGAGCAGAGGTTTTGGCAGCTGGGGCAGCAGTAGTAGTTGCTGGAGCAGCAGCAGTCTGTTGGATTTCTTCAGCCATCATGAGCCTCCTTACTTCTTAATGCTCTTGCGCGGACCCTTGCGAGTACGTGCATTAGTCTTGGTGCGCTGACCGTGTACTGGCAGGCCACGACGGTGGCGCAGACCACGGTAAGAACCAAGATCCATAAGGCGCTTGATGTTCATGGAAATTTCACGGCGTAAGTCACCCTCGACGGTGTACTTGCCAACTTCAGCACGAATCTTGTCTAAAGTAGCTTCGTCGAGTTCCTTGAACTTAGTTAACTCAGCAACACCCACAGCAGCGCAAATGTCACGTGCGCGGGTTGGGCCGATGCCGTAGATAGACTGCAGTGCAATCACGGCGATCTTGTGATCAGGCACATTGATGCCAGCGATACGGGCCACTATTGATCTCCTGAAAAAGGTCTGTTTAAAACTAGCTGTCGCAAAGCCCGTGAGGATACGCGACAACCTCTAATAGTGCACTTTGGCAAAATAATTCTTCAGCCGAAATCGTACAACATGCTACAAACAAGCTTATAGGCAGGTAATCCTGTTTTATTGAGCTTTAACACGAGGTACGGATACTTTGCATCAGAGCACTAATGCTAAGCAAAAGTGATGTGCAAAACTAGGCGGGCTGTGATCTGCGTATTCTATGTGATTGATGTCATAAAATCAACAAATACATGCAGGTGCACAAGCGCTATATTCTAAAACTATCGTTCAAAAAAATCTATAGTTTTTACTCATTATTCGTATGCAAAACGCACAAAATAGTATGGCGAAACGGCGGAGATGCTTTAGATCACAAATTTAAGTTAGCCATGCATGTATGACTAGTATCAATCCATATGCGCATTATATGCGTTATTGGTCTATCAATGAAAATGTGATCTAAAGCATCTCCGCCGTTTCGCCATACAAAATAGCCTAAATAAGCTGATGAATAGCCGCTTTGCAAATTTTGCAGCGCTCTGCAAAGATGAGAAATATTATCACTATAACATGCAAGATCGAGCGATTTGCTAGTTGCGATCCTGCAGTGATCCGCATGCGCCTTGTGATCTAAGTGCTTTTACATTGCGTTTGGGTCTAATGGCTGTGATCTTTTAAGCAAGGCTTAGCCTGTGGATACTGTTATTTAGGCCATTTCAAAGACGAGTGTGCGTAAGATAAATAACAGTAATTAACTGTGACTTATGATCTAGCAGTTATTATTGATTTAATGTGATGGTGTCGCATGGCTAGCACATTGGTAGCTCAGTGCTAGCTTGATGGCGTGATGAGGATTGTTATTCTCTATCTAAAGAATATTAGTGGAGCATGTTCGGGTTAAGAATGCCTAAGTTTACAAGCAGACGTAGGATTGGCTCTACACCTAAGATGGCACTTACGGCAATAACCATGAACATCATGATAAAACCCAATGCAATCACAGCAAAACGAATAGAGGCTTGAGCCTTAATCATTTCATAAGTACTCAATTGTCTTATGAGTTGATTGACTGGCTCAATTTGTTCTTTAACTGCACTATAGTCGCGAGGCACATCCATATTCACTAGGATGTGAGACAAGAGATCCTGGGCGGTGCGATTTTTGTAATTAATGCCTGGCAGCATATAGCTTTGCGTCAGGAAATACTCTACTGAGTAGAGTAAGAACGAGAGATCTTTAATGTGACGCTTACCGTTACGCATCAGCTTGTGGCTATTTCTAAACTTCTTGCCGAGGTTTGCAGCCATGATCTTATTCATACGTCTTAAAGAGTGCTTATAGCCAAGTGCTCGTGAGGTTAACACGACTAATGGCACTAAGGTGGCAGCTCCTGGAAGGTTAGGCACAATACCGACAAATCCTTTATAGCGTAAGAACTCCATACCACGACCGTCGGTAAAGACACTAAAGGCATTGTGATAGAAAAGATTATTGCCTCGTTGTACTGGAGAGCCACGCATAAAGCGTGAGACCATGCTTAAGAACAAGTCATTAGTAGAACCAGCATCAATGTTCAGGTTCGCTGAGTCCATATAGAAGATTTCGTAGTCTGGGGCTACTACATCGCTATTGTCTGACGATCCTTTCTTCTTTTTACGTGAGGACTTGTCTGCACTCATGCGTAACTCATGCGGCTCATTAACCATGTTGCCATTGTTCATGATGATCTCTTCGATAAAGACGAAGATGTTGCATGGGAATGGGGTGTTCTTAAAAAGCGAGCAGAAATAGGTCTGTATAAAGTCTTTGTGATAAGGCTTATAGTTGCCCTTGATACGGCACAGGTCATAGAAGGTGTTGCCAGCTAAGACTTCATCTTCTAAAAAGTCATAATCAGCTCCACCCAGATCTAGCTGATCATATGAGGAGAAGTTATAGGTAGCATCAGTTACCTTAAAGGCAATGCGCCAAGCTTTGATGTTAGCTTGTGGGTTTACATAATTGTCAGTAGTTGCGACACGTCTGAGCGGTTCACTCATAAATAATCCTCAGATACAGTATCGTAGATCTGCAAAATCCACTAAATGATCAACTAACAGTTGCTGACCAAAAGTTGTACCTCTATACCTACAACATTCGTATGTAGATGATTATTGTTTAGTATTAAGACTCTATTGAACAGCTTAAGGGATTAGGCAGCATCTTGTCTATCTTGTGAATGACCAAATGCCTGCTATGCTCCTAGATTGGGCCTTTTTATCAATGCGTTTCTTTACAGAACTGCAATTTGCACTTTGCTTTTGACTAGTTGTATGTGCAGTCACATACCTTCATGACAGCACTTTAAGTTAGTGATGATGCAGACGCACTTACAAATGCTTGAGGAAGCATGGATGCACGATCTGTGAGCGTTTTGCTCCGAATGCTCGCATCTATTATGGATCTGTAGCTATTTAGATATAATGAGGTTCCTTTTTAGATCCCCACCAATGGCTTCGGTCATCAAATTGCACAGAGTTCGAGAATCTTTGGGGGCTGTCTTCTTTGGCTTAAATAACATTGTTAAATGCAGCTCTATGGTTGTCAAAGCAAGTGGACAGAAGCTTACAGATATTAACTCTGATCGCCTCTTATTGTTCATAGTCCATCTTGCCTATGTATCGCGGCATTCATTAATGATCTCTTTAGTTGCTTGCATATAGCTGTGCACTTAGCTCGTTGAGTGTGAGCTGGTAGTGTGATTTTCTTTGCTCAAAGAGGCTTTTACATATACAAGTAGATCAAAAGATGAGTAATTTCTTTTGGCAAAAGCATAGTGACTGTTGAGTAGCAAGATTATGGAAGAAAACAAGAACAAGGCATATTCAGATGAGAGAGCAAGTTCATTTCAAGGCAGTGTGAAAAGTCAGAGTCATGCAGATGTGAGTGCAGGTAGCAGCGTATCTGAATGCTGCTCAGAGAATAAAGCTAACGGCCCTCAAGCCATAGCAAGTAATGAGGTAGATACACCCATTAGCAATGTTGATAAGCTCAGCTGGTCAATCATCATCGTCTTAGGCATGCTTAGTGCCTTTGGACCAATATGCACAGACTTGTACTTACCTGCAATTCCTACCATCACACAAGAGCTGATGACAGACCCATCCACTATGCAGCTGACATTAACAGCATCATTTTTCGGACTTGCCATCGGTCAGCTGATTATTGGGCCACTTTCTGATGCCTATGGTCGCAAAAGACCGCTGTACATTTGCTTGGTGATGTTTGTTTTGTCCTCTTTATGGTGTGCCTATGCTCCAAGTATCAATCAGTTGATTGTAGCAAGGTTCTTTCAGGGCATATCAGGTGCTAGTGGTATCGTTTTATCGCGTACTATTGCTTGTGATATGTACACAGGCCCACGTCTAACTAAGTTTATGTCACTATTGATGACAGTTAACGGTGTGGCACCGATATTAGGTCCAATTATGGGCTCTGCTATTGTTTCAGTGTGGGCATGGCCAGTATTGTTTGTGTTTTTGGCCTTGTGGGGGGCGGTGTTACTCTTTTGCACGGTGACAGTCCTCAAAGAGACTCATCCTGTGCAAAATCGTTCTGCAAATCTTTTAGGATCTATCAAGGGCATGCTCAGCGAGCTAACTAATGTACGCTTCGTACTGTTGAGCTTAGCCTTATCGTTTGTGATGGGCGCATTCTTTGGCTACTTAGCTTCTTCACCTTTTATTTTTCAATCAATCTATGGTCTTAGTCCTTTTGGCTACTCCATTGTGTTTGCAATTAACGCATTCTCCATTGGTGTAGCTGCCAATATTGCAGGTTTTCTTACCAAATACTTAAAAGAAAAGACCATTGTGTACGGTGCCATAAGTATGCAGATTCTTTTGTGCATTGTATTTATTGCAGTGGTGAGCTTGCAGCTAGATAATTTATACATAGTAGCTTTGATTTTAGGCTTATTTGTCTCGATGATGGGCGCAGCACAGACAGCAGGCTTTGGCATTGTTATGGGGACTCGTAAAGGAGGCGCAGGATCTGCCTCGGGTATCTTTGGCGTTCTTACTTTCATTTTTGGTGCGATTACCTCTCCTTTAGTGGGCTTAATGGGAGAGCAATCTATGGTGCCGATTATGGCAACTATGTCAGTCTGTTCGCTTATAGCTATTTTGTGCTTTGCTCTAGCGCAGCGTTTTCATGATGGACAGGCTCACGAAGTTGCTCACTAGCTGTATTGGTATGATCTTATATATTGATGTAACTTGCCAAAAGTGACAACGGATAGCATGTGCTAAAATTCACTATACGAGTCAAGAAAAAGGTTTAGTGCTTATGAATATTCTTATGGCCCTTTCTCAGCGAGAGATTACTGGTGCTGAGGTGTATGCAGCAACATTAACTGAGCAGTTGATGAAACGTGGTCATAAAGTCGTAATCGTTTCTGACACACTAACTGTCAAAAGCGACGCTCTGTTTATACCACTAGCCTTCAATGAGCGCTCCCTTGCTGATCGCTTTAGTCATGTGCGCACATTGTGCAGGATCATTAAGGAGCATGACATTCAAGTAGTGCATGCTCATTCACGCGCTTCGGCATGGAGCTGTGCAATTGCTTGCAAGCTCTGCCGTATCCCGCTCATTACCACCACACATGGTCGACAGCCAGTTCACCTAAGCCGCAAGATCAACAAAAGTTTTGGTGTTAAGAGTATTTGCGTATGCGAAAACATTCGTACTCAGATCTGCAATGATCTGGGCTATGCTCAAAAAAATACCATTCTGCTAAGAAATCCTGTGGATGCGACTGCATTTAATTTTACTCCTAAGAGTACAAGCAAGCACGAGGGTGATAATGCTCTTAAGAGCAACAATCAAGATGATAAGCACGAGATCTTAGTTGCTCTAGTGGGGCGCTTATCTGGGCCTAAGGGTGATGTCGCTTATGAGGTGCTTAGCAAGTTAAGCGAGCATAAGCACATTCAAGTTCAGATCATTGGTAGTAAGTTTATCCCTGAGCGCTTTAATAAGTTTGAGAATCTAGAAAACGTCCATTTCCTTGGTTATCGTACTGATGTTCCTGAGCTCATGAAGAAAGCTGATGTAATTATCGGCGCAGGTCGCGTTGGTATCGAGGCTATGCTTACAGGACGCCCTCTGATTGCAGTTGGCGAGGCTATCTATGAAGGTCTGGTCACTAAAGCAAATATTGGCGCAGTGCTGAGCTCAAACTTTGGCGATATCAACTCAATTAATGAGACCCATTTGGACTTTTCAACGCTTAAAGATGATGTTGAAGCTGCAGTAAAGCTTACAAGCGATGAACTTGCAGATCTTAAAGACATCATTAAACATGAGTTCGATATGGAGCGTATTGTTAACACTGTAGAACAGCTCTATAGCCGCACTTATGTCGAGTACAAACGCTATGAAATGCCAATTATCATGTATCACCGTGTGGTAGATAGTCCTGATGAAGTCGGTGTGCATGGTACTTATGTAACCAAAGAGCTGTTTAAAAAGCACATGCAATTGCTTAAAGATAATGGCTATCGTACCGTTACTTTTAAGGAGCTTGCAGAGGATCATTTACTTACTAAGCGCTTTGATAAGGGCAATAAGTTTGTCGTCTTAACTTTTGATGACGGCTATGAGGATAACTATCGTGTGATGTTCCCAATCTTAAAAGAGTTTGGGGCCAAAGCTGTGATCTTCTTGCTATCAGAGTCCAAGTACAATGAGTGGGATGTTAATAATCCTCATAATCCAGAAAAACGCTTTGATCTTATGAGTGAAGAGCAGGTTAAAGAGATGGCAGCCTACGGTGTTGAGTTTGGTGCGCATACTAAGACTCATCCTTACTTATCAAGTTTGCCTATTGAAGAGGCTCGTGAGCAGATTGTCCAATGCAAGCAAAAACTTGAGCAAACCTATGGACAGCAGTTTATTACTTTTGCCTATCCATATGGCGATCTTAACGATGAAGTGAAATATGAAGTACGACAAGCCGGCTTTACTTTTGCCGTATCTACTGACTCAGGCGAGATCAATGTAGATTCTGATCTCTTCCAAATTCGTCGTATTGGCATCTTCCCTCGCAATAGCATGCTGACTTTCCGTCGTAAGATTTCAGGCTATTACAACTTCATCAAGATGCGTCGTGAAGAAAAGGCCTATGGGCAGCACAAGTAACACCATTAAGCCATAAGTCGTTAGAAAAGTGCATCTAAGAAAAAGTGCCTACATGCAGGCATGGCCATAAAGCAAGTGGATACAAAGATGCACTGTGGGTCGGGTAATAAGTAAAAGGCCCGCATGAGCGGGCCAATGAAAGCAGCTATACTGGGCATTTCAAGGGATCTGCCACTAAGGTGGGGTTAGTATAGCTGCATGATAGTTATCAGTTGCCTACACAGGGATTAAGGCATTTTTCTTTTTGGCAGCTGCACCCATAGCTGCAGCTTGCATGACGTCCTTTTCAGTGTAAGTAACAGTGGTATTGGTATCGAGGTTACGGATAGTAACATCGAGCTGATCAAATGGGATTTCGATGTTGTGATCACGGAAGAGGCGTAAAGCCTCAGTGCTTAAGTAGTCATAAACTGCCTTACGCTTACCGATCTCGTTAACAAAGACCTCACACATAATAGTAACAGCCGATGCATCTAAGCTCTTGATAAAGACCAATGGCTTCTTGTCGCGATTTAAGTCGCGACAACGACGGATAATACCGCGCAGGATGTCTTTAGCCTTATTAGTATCTGCACCGTAAGCCACACCGATAGCAAATTCAAGTTTAGTTACAGTATTAGATAGCGACCAGTTAGTCACTGCAGAGGTAATGAATTGCTTATTCGGAATAACCACCTCTTTGTTGTCAAAAGAGGTAATGGTAGTAGCACGAATACGTATACGGCTAACAGTGCCTGAAAGATTAGAGAGCGTTACGATATCGCCAACGCGTAGCTGTCTTTCGAACAGAATGATGATACCTGATACGAAATTACCGAAGATCTCTTGCAGACCAAAACCGAGACCCACAGATAAGGCAGCAACCAGCCACTGCAGATTATCCCAAGAGATTCCCAAGGCACTAGCTGCGAAGATAACGCCTAAGGTGGTAATGGTATAAGAGGTAATAAGCTTAATCGTGTAGCTTGTAGACTTAGCTTCAACTCCCTTTCTGATCATAAAGAGTCTTTCAATGAGCAGAGGTAAGTTGTGATTCAAGACTACAGCCACAATGACAATGACAATAGCTAGCAGTACATCGCCTAAAGACAGAGTTGAGCTAATGGTTTGTCCGTCAACAATCTTGATGCTCTCCCAAAGGTAGATATGGTCAAGATATGTAAGTACACCAGCTAGATCATTCCATTGTTGGTACATGAAGTAGATAAAGACAGTGAGCAAACAAGCATTAAACAGCTTATAGGCACGGCCGTTTACTAACTCCAATCTAAATGACTCGAGGCGCTGCTTACCTTGCATCTCAGGTGTTGCTGTTGCAGTTGCGGTTAAGTTTGCAGCGTTGGCTTGTGCTTCATGTTGCTGTTGCATACGGCTTCTAATAGCAGAGAGCATCTTCACCTCAGCCACGTATAACTCACGACGTAAGGTGTTAGATAAGATGAGATACAAGAAGCAGATATACAGAGTAATCGCAACACGGTTGAGCAGCTGAATAACGGTGTAGTAATAGCCAAGACCCAGCATTACAGTGATGGTAAGCGGGGTGATAATACTAATTATGGATATGGTCCAGAAGGTCATATCTGGCTTAACACGCTCAATGGAGCGTTTAACTGTCTTAATGGCAAAGAAAGTTAGGTATAAGAAGCCAAAGACCATCAATGGATAGCCAATTACATCGCCAGAAATCTTAGTTGGCTCAGCCTCACGCATATTGGCAATCATCAGCATAGGAATGGATACAAACCACAACTGATCGATAATGGCGCGGTTTTGCGCAATGACTCGTGGAGAGACTGAGAAGTGACGCTGCACTAATGAGTTCGGCTCCATGATATGGCGCATATACAAAAAGCAGATGAGATGCAGCATGAGCAAGAAGGTGATGTTCTTTTGCGCGTCAAAGTCATCCACAGTAAAGAATATAAAGATGGAGCCTATCAACGTGATAAATGCCACCTTGGGCAGAATCAAGAAGAAATGATAAATCAGCGCTCTTGGAGTGACGGTGTAATTGTCGGAAGCTTTATCTAAACGCAATGCGAGTTCATTGGTTAATCTGACAAAGAAAGGAGTTGCTCTCTTGAAGATAAAACCAATGAGAAGCAAAGGAATTAATACCTGGATATAGTTAATTAAAATCTCATGGGTAACCAGTTCTGTGGTGGTATATCGTAAGAAATTACGGAACTGCAGCATGAAGGTTGGGTAGAAGTTAGTGATGAAATCAAGACTAATACCCTGATTGCTAGCAAGCCAGAACAGATGGTCATTAATGGAGGTGGTCAGCGTGCTTACAGTAGTATTGAGCTCGTTGTATTTAGCACGCAGATCAATAGCGATGGTGAGTCCATCAGACATAGTGTTGTAAAGCTCATCTGACAGGGCTCTTCTTTGACGGATAAGCTGAATTAACTGCTCACGATAAGGCTCATAGCTAGGATCACGACGAATCATATCGTCAACAAAGATCTGAATATCAAAGATCTGCTCACGATAGCTACGTAACTCATACATGTACAAGTTGAGATTAGGAATGAGCTCATCAAGCTTAAAGGAGATAGAGATCTTTGGTAGCTCACCAAGCTGACGATTTAAAAGACGTGAGAGGATAACACTACCAGATAAGTCAGACAGCTGCTCTTTGAGGCTCTTGTCGATTTGGCGGGCGCTGTTAAGCGCTGAGGTCACATCTTGCAAGTCTTTTTTAAGACGAGCATTGTCAGATAAGGTCTTATCAATATTATTCGCAAGCTCACTGTTGTATTTAAATTCAGCAGCTAGCTTAGGAGTAGAGATATCTACTTCGTTTTCGTTGAGTTCAGGGCGATTAACAATTTCATTGTTAAAGAGAGTATTTTGCTTGGCTCTAACGTTAGATAAGTAGTTATTGAGGTAGTCTTTTTGTAGATTGCCAATACGAATCTTGTAATTTGCAATATCCTGGAAAGTGGTTAAAGATCTTAGCTCACTTTGTAACAGGGAGTTTTGCTTTTCAAGCACAAAGATTTCAAAAGACAGCAGCCCTGACTCGTCAGATAAGAGCTTCACTGTTGGATCGTTCAAGCGCTTAGAAATCTCAAAGATAGTGGCGTTATTAGCTGTAATGATGTTTTGTGCACGTGAAGGTAAGAGCTGCATAGAGTTATATGCAGAGGTCGACTCATTGAGTTGCTCTTGTACGCTGTTAAGACGCTCGGTAAGAGTAGCAATAAGCTTGTCTGCCTCTTGAGCGTTTCTAAACTTGATTTTTGGAGGGGCGCGATTATAGAGGTTATTAGCATTGCTAAGTGACTGCTCTAAGTCAGATAGCATTTCTTTTGCTTTCTCTACCTCAGTGGTGATGAGAATCTCTTCTCTAACTACAGTGTCATAGATGTCAATGACATCGATAGCATGCTTAAGGATTGCTTTGGATCGGTTTTTTTCATCTTGTGTTAGGTTTGGGTCGCTATCAATGCCCTCAAGGCGCTGCAAGAGTACAGCACGATTAGGCACCATATCATTAACGGCCGCACTCTTTGTCTTAGATGCAGCTTTTAGTGCAGCTTTGGGATCGCTTAGAGTATGGTCAGCATTAATGTCGGTGCGCAATAAAGAGTTAAGCTCATGAGAAATGTTCAAAGTCTGAACACTTTTACTCTGAGCACTAGCATTTGCTGTGTTGTTTTCAGCTGCTTGTGGAGCAGTATCGCTAGTTGCTTTGCTGTTATTGCCAGTAAGCTGATCGGTAAGACTAGCTGCGGTGGCGCTGCCTATGCCTATAGAAGCATATGAAAGACAAACAAACAGCATTGCATATACAACTGCTTGGAATGCTGATAAATACGATCTCTGCATACTAAGATTCCTTGAGCGTCAGTGTTAGTCACACAAAGGACAAGACTCAATCCTATACATCCAAAGGGCGCAATGTGATGAATCAAGAGATTAAGATAAATTGTGCAAATTATAACAGTGCAACCATTTTCGTTGCATACAGATAAATCAAAAAGACCATTTTTTTCGCCATCGTGACCATCTGTCTTTAGGCTAATCATAGAGGGTTAATGAACATGTATGCTTAAGTTTATTTAAGGCATGTACATGCTAAATGACAAGGATGGTTAGCCTGATGCATCATATGCCATAAACAGTGATAATTTGTATGGTGCAAAGTGCTGTTTAATTTATAAATTGTGATATCATGTGCACTCAGCGATAGCCTTGAGGCTGTTGCTAAGCCCATGCGTAGCATGTTTCATGCAGTTTGCCTTGAGTTTGACAAGACAAATTCCAACCCTATCAAGCGACGTTTGCTCATCGCGGGCACAATTTAAGTTATCCCTCCGAAATTCAGCAATCTTTGCTTGACGACATGGTTACTCTGAACCATTGCACTTCTAAGTTTTCCAAACTTTCCCCTGACAATGCACTTGTGTTTAGGTAAGAGCTTGAGCTCGTTACCTGAGGCTGTATGTCTTTGTGCAGCGTCTTTGCCGTGTGTAGGTTCATTTTGGACTAAAAGTTCAATCTCTCTCCTTAGAGTCTATCTTTCTAGGCGTATTAAACGATTAACTAAAGCTGAGCATCATAATGACGCCAGAGTAAGGTTAATAACTTTAGCAAGCTGCGCTTATAGATATGAGTACTATCTTTACTAGCGCTTGTTAGTCTTTCATTGCCTTGTAAATTAGATAGCTCGTAATAGGTTTAAAACTAGCATCAGTTGAGCACTTAAAGTCTTAAAACTTAAGAAAGACCAAAGCTTAGCTTTAATAGCTCAGCATTTAAAACATCATGGTCAATACTTAAGCACAAGGCTAAAGCTAGTGATGTAAAAGTTTTTAGGCACTACTTAATGGCTTTTAGCTAGCTTAGAGAGTGTCATATTAGGTGTGAATTAATACTCGAACCATCTTATATGCCAAAAGTGTACTGCCATGATGCAGGTGTCTAATGCACGGCAGTCATATACAAAGCACAGGTAGAGTTGAAACTTGTCAAGATGGTGAGAAACGATTTGATTGTTAGCTTCGTACCCACATAGTCTTGCTTGTGGAGTAATAAGCTACAAATGTTTTTGCTCAGCGCCTTTGGGTGCTGATATTTTTGGCCTGAGCCTGATTTGCTAGGTCAGCCTTACTAGATCAAATACTAAATTTTAGTCCACGATTTTGGTTTAGATGAGGCCTTGCCAGGCTCTTTGCTACTGTAATCTTTTTAGTATGAATCTTAACGAACTCAAAAATACGCCAGTTGCACAGTTAGTTGATATGTGTGAGCAGGCTGGTATCGAAAACACCGCCAGATTAGGTAAGAAAGAAATTATCTTTAACCTGCTCAAGCTTTGTGCTCGCACAGGTGAGGATATTTTTGGTGAAGGCGTAATAGAAATCCTGCCTGACGGCTTTGGTTTCCTGCGTAGCGCTGATAGCTCCTATTTAGCAGGACCTGACGATATTTACGTATCTCCTTCCCAGGTTCGTCGTTTCAACCTCCGTACTGGTGACTCCATTTCAGGCAAGATTCGACCTCCTAAAGAGGGTGAGCGCTACTTTGCTCTGTTAAAGGTTGATACTGTTAACTTCGAGCAGCCTGAAAAGGCCCGTAACAAGATTCTCTTTGAGAACTTGACTCCTATTTTTGCCCAAGAGCGTATGCGCCTTGAGCTTGGTAACGGCTCAAAAGAAGATATCACTGCACGTGTTATCGATCTGACTGCTCCTATTGGTAAGGGTCAAAGAGCGCTGATTGTTGCGCCTCCAAAGGCCGGTAAGACTGTTTTACTGCAAAACGTAGCTCACTCTATTTCTGCTAACAATCCTGAGGCTGTACTCATCGTGCTGCTTATCGATGAACGTCCTGAAGAAGTTACTGAAATGCGTCGCATGGTTAAAGGTGAGGTAGTTGCCTCAACTTTCGATGAGCCAGCTGCACGTCACGTTCAGGTAGCTGAGATGGTAATTGAAAAGGCCAAGCGTTTAGTTGAGCACAAGCGCGACGTTGTTATTTTCATGGACTCCATTACTCGTTTAGCACGAGCTTACAACACCGTAGTACCTGCCTCTGGCAAGGTTTTAACTGGTGGTGTTGATGCTAATGCTCTGCAAAGACCAAAGAGACTCTTTGGTGCGGCTCGTAATGTTGAGGAGGGCGGCTCACTGACCATTATCGGTACTGCACTTATCGACACTGGCTCTAAGATGGATGAAGTTATTTACGAAGAGTTCAAGGGCACCGGTAACATGGAACTGCATCTGTCTAGAAAGATTGCAGATAAGCGTGTTTACCCTGCAATTGACGTTACTCGTTCAGGCACTCGTCGTGAAGAGCTGCTCACCTCTCCTGATGAGCTGCAGAAGATGTGGGTATTGCGTAAGTTCCTGCATCCTATGGGTGAGATTGAGGCTATGGAGTTCCTGCTCGATAAGCTTTCCATGACCAAGACTAATGACGAGTTCTTTGGTGCAATGACCCGTCAAAAGCAGTAATAGCTATTGCGCCACAATCGCGACGGCGCAGGAATCGCTATTGCTCTAGAAATAACGACGGTGCAGTAATCGCTACTGCTATAGAAATCGCGACGGCTTACGCCCTTGCAAGTCTTAGCAAAAAAGGCCACATTATGTGGCCTTTTTTGATCTTGCATGACTAAATGCCTTGGTCGCATCCATGAGGCATGCTCACTCAAAATTAGAAAAGATCTCATACGCGTAATTGGGTATGAGATAACTAAACATATTGTGAGTTGAGAAGCTAAAGCTCTTTTGGAAAATGTGCGGCTATATAGTCATGGCACATGCGGCAGAACTCATCAAACTTATGGTGCTCATCGTTAGCAACTTTATGGGTAACGATTTGCATCTTGAAGTCGTGAGGCTCAAGTGTAGGCACCTTTTGTTTAGCAGCTAGCTGCATAAAGCCATCGGCACGCCAGCGATATTCATCATAAAAAGGGAATGAGCCAATTACATTACGACTAATATTGTCAGCAATGTGTGCAGGTCCCGTACTTGGACTTACGATGAGATCGCATTGCTCAATAAGCGCGATGACATTGGACATATCACCCTTGTTGATCAATAGCTTGAGATTGTCATATGGAATCTCAATATCATGAAAGCTTTGCTGTCCATAGCTTGAGATGATAAAGAGAATATGAGGAAAATCTTTAGCTAGTTGCAAGGCAAGTTTTACATAGTCATCAGGATGGTAGCTATAGCCCTTTTTGAAAGTAGAGATGCACAATGGATTGATGATAATCATATCCTTGTATACACGTTGTGCAGTGCGCTTCATGTCATCGCCATGACTGTTTATAGCATCATCATGTGCACAGTGCTCATGAGTCTGATGATTATCCAGCTTTGCTCTGTGCTTAGGTACCAAACCTGTGATTGGGTCAGCCTCTTTAGTTAGATAACCAAGCTTAGTTAGGTAATCCTGAATGAATTGACGAGCCTCGGGGCTTGCCTTGATGATGGATTTTTGTAGGTCAAGCTCATTAAAGGCTTTTAGATAGCGCTTTTTATCTAAGGTCTTAAGTAGAAATTGGAAGCCAAAGATTTCATGTTGTGCGCGGCGTGAAAACGGACGAATAAAAGGCAATCTTGATGTATATAAAGCTCTAGTGTATGAGTAAGTTAGTACTTGTTTGCACTTTGATGTTAATGACAGCTTAATGTAATTTCGGTTACGCTCCGTCATAATGAGCAGATCAGTTGCTCCCCAATGATCTTGCTGTTGCTCGTGGACAAATGGTTTAGCTGCAGGACCTTGCTCAATAAGATCGCTAGCGCTTAAGAAGTTGCGATTTTCTCCATTGAGCTCTTTAACAAACTCATCTTCATTAAAATCACCGTCCAAAATGTAGTAACGGTCGGCTAGATGAAACTGTTTGTAAAAGAAAAATGATGCCAAGTTGCACATAAAGCTAATCTTAGCATCAGGATACATGGCTCTAAGAACATGCAGGGCAGGAATATAAACTACGCTATCGCCTATGCCTGACTTCATGAAAACACTGATACATTGTGGATTCTTGAGCATCGGTTCAAAGAGCATAATAACTTCTCTAATGAGTAAACAAGCCTAAACAAGTTGATGATATAAAAACGCCGTATCACCATATCTAAAATTAGATGCTGACTATAAAACACAGATGCATGTGGAATCATCAAAGCAAGTGTCGCAATCACCTTGAGTTCATTCAACTTAATGAGTGTTATAGGCAAGTATACAGCGTATGTTTAACTGTTCCAAAAAAGTTGTTCAAAGTTAAACATCCTTATTGGACTTATCCGCACTCTGTTGACGGCATAGGTGGTTAGTATCCTCACTACCTATGTCCCAACTAGAGCCTATTGATGCCCAGTAGCACCGGAGAGACGTTCTAGCAGAATTCTCTTTACCTCTTGCTTCTTGGTGTACCTTGAAATTTCGGTATCGTAGAATCTGTCTAGAATGTTCTGAGCAGCATTTTCGTCAGCCTGTAGCACAACCCCGTCCACGCCGATAAAACGATCGCCATACCTCTTGCCTTCAAGGCGTTGGGTCCGACTATCAATTTGCGATGTATAGGC
>NZ_AXWV01000049.1 GCF_000482845.1 Anaerobiospirillum succiniciproducens DSM 6400 | reverse complement strand
ATCTTGCCTTTATCTAAACCAGCCATACTAAAGATACCAAGCATGTGGAAACCACTTGAGATCTTTAGGTTGATCATGTCTTGAGCGTTGGCTCCAACCTGGAAGAAGTATTCGCCATTACCATTCTTGAGAGTGTCGAGATCTTTAGCCTGAGCACCACCTTGACCAGGTTGACCATTTGCAGTTGCTTTCGCACCAGTACTCATGAGCACGTGAGCGCCTGCAAAGGTGGTCTTGTAGCCAATGCGTGAGATCTCATAGCAAAGTGAGTCAACTTCCTCTTGGAGGGCCTTACGATCTTTTGCAGTGTTAGTACCGTTAGCTGCTTGAACTGCAAGCACACGGATACGCTGGAGCATGTTGGTGGTTTCGTCTAAGGCACCTTCGATGGTCTGAGCTAAGGCGATACCGTCGTTAGCATTACGATTTCCCTGATTTAAGCCATTTATCTGGGCTGTTAAACGATCGGAGATCTGAAGACCAGCAGCGTCGTCCTTGGAGCTGTTGATACGAAGACCTGATGAGAGTCTTTGATATGAGGTGTTCAGTGCAAGAGTAGAGTTAGCGAGTTTACGCTGTGCGTTGATCGAGCTAACGTTAGTGTTAACGTATAAAGCCATAATTCTCTCCTTGTATCTGTCTTAGCAGAGAGAGCTATACAAGCACAATCTCCACCTTGCATCATGCAATCAATGTATTCGTAAAGGGCAGTTTTGCCACTTACGAATAAACTGTCTGCTTTAAATAAGGCCGCAAAGGGGATAAGCGGCCTTAAAGATATGAGAAATACTACAAAATCTGTGACTATCTGCCGCCTAAGAGGTTCAGGGCAACAGTAGGTCGCTGGTTGGCCTGGGTCAGAATAGTCTGAGAGGCCTGCTGAATAATCTGGTTCTGAGTTAAAGCAGCGGTTTCAGAGGCAAAGTCGGTATCGCGGATACGGCTGCGAGCATCAGACTCATTCTCTGAAATTGAGCTCTGATTGCGGATGGTGCTTTCCATACGATTTTGGATTGCGCCTAGGGCCGCACGCTTGGAATCAACAGCTTGAATAAATTGATCGATTGTTGCTAAGGTTCTCTGAGCGCCTGACGGAGTTGCAACTAACCAGTATGCTTCTGAGACCTTATTATTAGGAGCAACTAAGCCAAAGCCGTCATTTTTAGCTGCATCAGCCTCGGTTTGTTTCATGACAATACGGTCTGCGGCGTTTTGTTGCTTACCCACATTAGCCATACACATAATGCCTTGCATATGGAATGCGCCGCACTCTAAAGTGATTTCGTCCTTAGCGTTGGCTCCAACCTGGAAGAAGTACTCGTACTGTTTAGGATTTTGTTGACCACCAGCTTGAGCAATTTCACGCATGAGGGTATTTGCACCACCGCCATCAAGAACCTGAGCGCCTGCAAAGGTAGTTTTGTGCGCAATACGGATAATTTCAGCGGAAAGAGACTTAACTTCCTCTTGGAGGGCCTGACGATCTTTTGCAGTATTAGTACCGTTAGCTGCCTGGACAGCGAGGGTACGGATACGCTGCAGCATGTTTGTGGTTTCGTCTAAGGCACCTTCGATGGTCTGAGCTAAGGCAATACCGTCGTTGGCGTTGCGGTTGCCTTGGTTGAGGCCATTAATCTGGGCAGTTAAACGATCGGAGATCTGAAGACCAGCAGCGTCGTCCTTGGAGCTGTTGATACGAAGACCTGAGGACAGTCTCTGGTAGGAGGTGTTCAGGGCTAAGGTAGAGTTAGCAAGCTTACGCTGTGCGTTGATCGAGCTAACGTTAGTATTAACGTATAAAGCCATAGTATTTTTCTCATATCCTGCCATCATGCCTGATAGGCGATGTGGTCGTAAGGACAAAACTGATGATCTTGCAGTTTCAAAACTTGATCGAGTTAACTCTGCATAATCATAGTCGGAAGGATTGATCCTTGTTTACTATGGCATTTGCAACACCTGTGCCTAAATACAACTAGACGATCGTATGATTTACAACTGTATGTTTAGGCTTACGAGGCATGCACTTGCTAATCTCTTAAAAGCTGATATTCATCAGCTATATTGCACTATGACTTTCTAGCTACAAGAATTGGGTAGGATATAGTGATCATTTGGCCTGTAAATCAGCTTGTAATGCTAAAAGTGGAAATTGACAATATAAGCGGCAACAGTTGTCACTCTGTTGAGTGTATATAGGATTATGTACTGTGAGGTGAGAGTTTTATAACTTGTGCTGATGGGTGTAGTCTTCTGCAATTTTTTTTATAAAACATATTACTAATATTTTCGCGAGAAAAATCTTTTTGCGGAAAATAGCGGTTTTGGATTTTGCGTTTGGATGAATGGTTCTGGGAGTAGGGCGGGAATGAAAAAGGCCTCAAATCTTTGCATATGACATCGATAGAGGCCTTTGGTGCGCTGCCACAGAGGGCAGCGCGAGGTGATTATGGTGTTAGCGGTTACTTGGTGGTGGACTTTTTGGTCTTCTTTAAGTTAACGCGCTGTGGCTTTTCAGTCTTGATGCCTGGAGTCATGTTGAACTCCTCGTAGATGCGGTTACGCAGTGGTGCTGGTACCACCTGAACCTCAGCATCAGCAACTGGAGTGATGTTTAAGGTAGATTCGGCATCTAAGTTAAGGTCCTTGGCTGATACTTTAGCAGCGTTCTTTAACGCGATGCTGCCATCGTTCTCTAAGGCCTTAGCCTTTTGTGCCTGCTTACGCTTAACATCAGCTTCAATGGCGGCAACGGTTGCCTTTACTGATGGCTTGATAGCACGACGTGCACGAGGACGCTTCTTTTGTGCCTCATCATCAGTGTTGGCAGCTTGAGCATCACCGCTATCAATGGCATCTGCAACCACATTGACGATCTCTAAGCTAAGATCAGACTTCTTAGCACGGCTAGTGCGAGTGCTCTTAGCTTTGCTTGCAGCCACAGATGAGATGCTAAGCTCGGTAACTTCCTGAGCAAGAGAGGTGATGTTAAGTCCTGAGCTGGTCTGAGTAGCTACCGGAGTGGTATTTAAAGTAAGAGAACCAATCTGACCTTCATTTGGGTCAAACTTATCAAGCAGGGTAAACATATCCTTAGCACTAGCAGTGAGGTTACGCTCAGCTGCAGATAACTGTACCTTGGTAGCTGGAGAACCTGAGCTAAAGTCAGTCTTGGCAATCACACGGTTTGCATCAAAGCCGCCGGTATCCTTGACTATAGAATCAATGTTCTTAACCTCAGCGCCGAAGCTAGAGTCGCTTAAAACATTGCTCTTAGGTGCTGAATCCTTAACGGTATTAACAGGGATTAAGGCATCAGATGAGTATGGTCCAAAACGGGCCTCGTCCTTGGCGATAGCCTCCTTTTTAGCCTTACGCTTGAGGTAGTTTAAGTGAGCACGACGACGTGGCTCTTTACGGGCAAGCTTCTTCTCCTCAGCACGCTTATTACGTCTTTCGATATTCTTTGCGTGCATGGTTGTACGGAAGATAGGCGTGATCGTGTGGGCTACGTTTTCGATCTTGGCAAAATCAAAATCTTCACCTAAGCACTCGTAGATTACCTCGCGTTCGGCTTTCTTAAGTTCAATACGATCATCGCGCAGAGCTCGAGCAACTGATGGACGCAGCATACCTAAAACGGTATTGGCAGTCTGAATATTGGACTTAACGTTCTTAAACTCTTCGTAATCGTCTTGAGATCTTAAAGTCTCATCAGGACGAATAGCCTCGCCGCTGCCATTGTCATCGTCTACAGAGTATGAGACAGCCACATCATTGTTCTGTGCCACCTTGGCAATAGCAAACTCATCATGAGTGGTTTCAGTGTAAACACGCTCATAAGAGGCAGCATCAGTGGTCTTATTGTCTGTATCGACTGTATGCTTGGCTTTGTTAGCTGAAGTAGCTTTTGTTTGAGCGGCCTTCTCTTGCTTTACATCAAGCTTCAGGGTCTTGCTCTCTTCGATAAGCTCATTAACGCTCTCGCCGCTGTCCTTATCGAGAAGGGTAGCGCTTACTACCTGAACACCAAAGTTTTGAGCCTCTTCCTTAGCGGCAATCTTTGCTGCCTTTTCAGCCTTAGCTGCTGCAGCCTTTGCCTCAGCTGCAGCCTTTGATGCAGCATTAAACTCTAATGACAGAGCCTCTCTAACAGCTGATGACTTGTGCACCTTGTGCATCTCAGGACGTACTGCCACTGAGGTAAATCCGAAGGTGCCGTCAATAGTGTTAGACAGTGGAGATAAGCTCCCAGAGATCAGATTTAATGGGCAAATCTGAGCATACTCATTTAGAGCGCTAAGATCTAAGCCATTAAAGGAACCAGAGAAGTTAACACGATTCTCCTTAAAGACAGCCTGAGCTAAGCGTGATGGTACAGTGGAGCTGTGCTCATCGGCTGTGTTTGCATCTTCATCACTCTTACTCTTTGTGCTTGCACTCTTAGCCTTTAGTGACTGCATGCTGTTAGCTGCAGCTGTTGAGAAAGGATTTACAAAGTTATTCTCATAAGGAATAACTGCACTTTGTGTTGAAGAGAGTAAGGTTAAAGAGGATCTTAACTCGCTGTTATCAGTTTGCTCTTGTGCAAAGGCGTTGTACTTACGCTCGTAATTGCTAATGGACTGCAGAGCCTTCTCAGCAGGGCTTAAGAGTGCAGGAGCTTCATTGCTTGTTTCTGATGCAACTGCAGTGTCTGTAGCGGCGGCATCATTTGCCTGTTGAGCATCTGTCTTAGCAGCATCCTCTGCCTCAGTGGCTTGTGTCTCAACATCGTTAGAGCTTAAAGCTGCGCTGATGTAGTCAGGAGCACTGCCAATAGCATTAGTCTTGCTGCCGTCAGCCTCTTGCTGAGCGTAGGTATTGTTATCAATATGACCTGATAAGGAAATACGCTTACGAGCAGGGTTGAGGTTAAAGACAGGGCCATTACCAAAGGAGCCAAAGTGACGCAGCATAAAGCTCTCATGCTGTTCACCAAGGAGACGGTTGAGCAAAATCGCACCTGGTACGTCGCATTGGCGCAGAGTAGTGAAGATGCGAGAGTAGGTAAGGTTATTTACAGCCTCATCTTGATGCTCAAACCAGTATGGCTTAGCAATTAACAGATAGCGATAGAAGATATAAACAATGATCTCAGCGTTATCTGAGAAGAAGTCATCGGATGCCTTCAAGCCTAAAAGCAGAGAAGCAGCTGAGGAGACAGTCTTTTGTGAGCTAAAGACACGACGCTCTAAATTAGATAAGAGGGTGTGTACTCTTAAATACTCAATGTTACCTTGCAAGATAACATGACTATCTTCCATGAGTGGCTCCCACTTGTCGCGCAGTGCGGACAATTGCTCACGGGCCAGATCAAAATTCTCGCACTCAAGGAGCTTAGCAACATCGGCCATAAACTCCTTACGATGTGGAGCTTCTAAAGCGTAGCTATCCAGCTGCAGTACCTCTTGGAGGTTGTAGTGCATAGTAGCTTCAGGGAAGATGTTGTTAACGGCTAAATCTAAGTAGCGGCAACGAGCAGAGGCAACTACAAAACAGATGTTTTGCATGCCTAAGTTCTTGAAGTTCTCTAAGATCTTCTCCCAGAAGACAACAGTTAAACGACCTGAAGTCAGATCTGGAATAGCAGCTAAGAGATCTTTGCGACCATCTAAGGTAACGCCGATGCTAAGTAAGAGCTGAATACAGATAGTACGTCTCTTACCGAGCTTGATATGAATTGGGTAAGTGTCAAAGTATACAAAGGCGTAGTTATTTTCGTACTTGTGACGTTGCTTAGCCCAGCGTAAAGCAGGCTCTTTCATGGTATTGATAAAAGAGGTTACTTCACGGCGCTTAATGTACAGATGCTGATCAAAAGCATAGTCATCAATGATGGTGTTCTTAGAAATGCCTTCAACAAACTTTAAAAATGCAATCAGGCCTACACGAGCAAAACCATCCTCATGACGACGAATGTGCTTAATCTTGGCAAAAGCATCAGCAAAGATACCCTGGGTATCGATCTTATTAGCCCACTTATCAAGATAAGCAGCTAATGGATCTCTACCAACAACAGGAGGTAAGAAGCGCTTGAGAGGGGTCATGAGCATCTGACCTAGCTGATTATGCTTATAGGTGCTAGATAGACGCTCTTGAGGATCGTAAAGATCAGGCAGACGGTCGCGAGTTTCGACACCAAAGGTCTCAATTATCTGGCGTTCAAGTTCGAGCTTCTTAGGAATAACCACACGGGTCTTGGAGCCTTTACCACGCACGGTGCCAGCTTTACGCATACGGGCCATGGTTTGCTTGCGCACCTCACGAATGGCCTTTCTACGTAACTCTTTCTTATAACGCTCAACTAAAATCTTCTCAGGTACATCGGTCTCACCGGGACGTAAGTAAACGGTGACGGTCTTGCCCTCGTAGTTAATCTCTACAGGGGTACCCTTTTGTGGAGTTTCAATGAGGTTAGCACCTTCCATGGCTGCCTTGGCAACATTGGCATAAGAGCGGTCAGTTGCAGGCAGATCGTGCTCAATTAAATCTGGATCTTCTGTCAGGGCGCGGATCTTAGCCTGTTCTGCAGCTAAGTCCTCAGCTTCCTTGGCTTTAGCGCCAGCTGACATGTAGACAGTACCAGAGCGCTCGGCGTTTTGCTGTGCAATCTTCTTGAGCGCGTATTTACTCATATGCTTGGATGCTGAGTCCTGAGCAGCAGCTGCCTCAGCTGCAGCACGCTCAGCAAACTTCTCAGCGCGAGACTTTTTAGCCATCTTATAAACCTTTCTAAGGCGTCACACAGGGCCATGTCAGATAGTAAGATTGCTTTTTAAAAAGCACCTAGCCTCAAGAGACTTTAGTGCTTGTATATGGCAGCTAGGCATGTGCCGATGAGAGCTAAAAGAAAAAAAAGAATCTAGGCATAAGACTAGTGCTCACAGCTATAGCTTTAGTCATATGTATATGACCGACCCTCAAATACATAGCCATAGACCACGTCTATAGGCACTATACATGTAAGCTGATTAAGTGAGCGGCTAAGCGCAAAGGAGGGAGTATGCTAAGAGCTGCGTTTGATGCGGCTTATGCTTGAGATTAATTCTTTTTAGCTTCGTGCTGCGTAATCACGAATACTTGAGGCATGAGTAAGGCACCCCAAGTAAGTTACGTTAATCGTTAACGTTATAGCAATCTTCTGCTGATTAGTCCCTGCGTCGCTGTAATACTAAAGTACGTACTCAAGGCATGATCCTATGAGTAGTTCCCATGTACACATCAACAGAGTGATAGCCTATTGTAGTGATGTCGATTCTCAGGTGCAAGTATCTAGTTAAAGCTTGTTGCTTTTGCATCATTAGCGCCCGCACACAAAGTTCATCACGAGCACCAAGCACCAGCACTAAGATCGCTGCTTAAGCTTATGTTCCTCATGCTAATGAGCCACTAGCCCTTAAGATGCTAAACCCTTGGGACTAAGTCTTAGAACAAGACACATGAATACAAGTAAGACATGTAGATGGGTATTTGCGTGTGCCAGCCATGCTGCTTATGGGTATGAGAGCATTTTTGAGGATGGAGAGCATTGCCGTTTTTGTATATGGCTGTAGCAGACGCTATGGCACTGACCGTGAGAGTGGCTGATGCACGCTTGTCTGGAGCTTTCTTGCCTGAGGCTTATCTTGCATTAGGCGTAGCTTGCCTGCGGCTTATGCGGTTGTGGCATCTGTAGTTTGCTTAGGCAGCTGCAGCGCTTGCAGCGTTCTATATGCTATATGGGGCTATGTGCCTATCACTCTATGGGGCTAAGGTGAGAAAAGGCGCTAAGACAGTTACAGTGGATGGATGTGGTGTGCTTTTGCGTCAGTGGAATGCAAAACGGCACCAAACTTATTGCTAAGCGTGGTGCCGTTTAAAGTGCTTAAGAGATGGTCTCTTGTGCTAGGCTATTACTTATTAGCCTCGTTTGAGTCAGTCTCTTTTGCCTCGGTGGAGGTCTGAGCTTCAGCAGCTACTGCAACTGCAGCTTCCTTAGCTTGATCCTTTTTCTTAGCAGGGAAGATGAAAGAGGAGATGATACCAATACCTAAGATCACAGCGATCACGATAAGTGAGGTGTATACATCGATATCGTAGCCAAAGCCAGTTAAGTGTAAGGAGGCAGAGGCAGCAAGCTTGAATGCGATGAAGAAGAGCAGCACAGTAACAGCCTTTTCAAGGTGAACTAAGTACTGTCTCATAGCATCAAGCACGAAGTACATAGAACGCAGACCCATTACCGCGAAGATCATTGCAGAGTAAACAATGAGAGGCTCTCTAGACACAGCAATAACCGCTGGTACAGAGTCAAAAGCGAACATAACGTCGGTGGTTTCGATAACTGCTAAGCATAAGAACAGTGGGGTGGCAAATACAGCACCAACCTTCTTAAGCTCAATACCCTTGTTCTCAGGCTTCTCAAGCTCTGCCATAGCATGAGCCTTGTTGATGAAGAAGTTGTGGCCAACTAAACGAGGGAATACAGGGAAGAACAGACGCACTGCACGGAAAGCGATGTGGTTGCTGTAGTCAGCGTGCTCATCATCGTCATCTTCCTTCTTACGCAGCATCATGACACCGGAGGCTGCAACTAACAGAGCAAAGACCACTTCAACGGCAGGGCCTAAGGCAAAGAGAGCAGAACCGATAACTACGAAGAGGAGACGGAAGAAGATCGCGCCTAAAACACCCCAGTAGAGCACACGGTGGCAGTATTGTTCTGGTACTTTAAACCAGGCAAAGATCGCCATCATCACAAAGAGGTTATCTACAGATAAGGCTTGCTCGAAGAGGTAACCAGCAAGGAAGAGGGATGCTACTTCTGCATTGAAGTGATAGTAGAGGTAGCCAGCGAAACACATGGAGATGGTGATCCAAAATAAGGTCCATGCAATAGCTGATTTAAGTGCAATAGGCTTGTCTTTTCTGTGGGCCCAGATATCAACAAACAGACCAAACAAAGCGACTGCGCCGAAGATGATAATAGTTTCGGTCTCCAAACCAATATGGGTGTTTACTGAAGACGATCCGCTAGTTTCAACACTAAGTGACATGTGTTTCCTATATGAATCAAGGCAGCCTCTTTATAGGCTTGTATGAGTGGTGAACGAGAAGCTAAACACAGCTGAACCATTACTATTGCTTGTAAATATGCTCAAAATAAAGGCATAAAGCGCGTTATTTTGCGCATTGTTCAATCGATAAGTTCACCGTAAAGCACTAAGACTGCTAGTTATGTTGGTAGTAATGGATGGTTAATTCTAAGCTTAGTTGCATAGGTTCAACTTAGCTTAACGTAAACTTAACATATTGCCTCATATTAGTGCGTAAGCTAAGTGCTCTAATGGAATCATAATTTCGAAGCTGTGTGACAGGCGCTATTGCCTAGCTGATTTGCTTCTGTAACGTAACTTCTATGTAATAGCTTCCACCCATTAGCCACATGCTGAAATATCACATATTTACGCCAAACAAAGATACTAGAAGGCTAATAATAGGTAGCGTCTTTGCCAGCCAGCCAGCCAGCCTGCCTGTCTGCCTCCATTCATCAATCCATACAGCCAGCAACATCACGTACTTATTTTATGGCGAGAAACAATGGCTAGGGTTAAAGCAATCTCACGACTGCGCTTAGCTTCTTGAAAGGCTCAAGTGAAGCTTTGGTGTGGTTCAATAGGTTAGTGAAATAAGCTAAGCACCCACCGTCACTAGGTAAACCATATAAGAATGCTCTATCTTAGTAATGGAACAGAACTTACGTATTGGGAAGATAAAACTTAGTTTAAAGTCTACGAACTAAGCAATTGTTTTAACGTACACCGCCAAGTAATAAGCTATGTTGCGGCAAATGAGTGTTCCGCAACAAGAGAAAAAGTGAGCCTTTGTCAGGCTAGTCAGAACGCGGCTCTAAGCTAGAGAGATGAGTGGCTCAGAAAAGTAAGTGCTGTGACAGCAAAAGAGTTCGCTTTGTTTGAGTACGCACTCAGTGGTGGAGCAAGCACATTTTATCCGTAGTTGCTAGTTACGACTTGTCCATATGGCGCTGGTCAATTACTTGTCCATATGGCGCTGGTCAATTACTTGTCCATTAGGTCGTAATCGACTAAATCGAGGATTACTTTGGCCATATGGGAGTTGCCATTTAATGACCAAGATAGACCATGTTTGGAGAGGCGGAAACTATGCTCAGCACGGAGTTGCTCTATAAAGCCAGGTCTATCCATTAGCTCAGGCGCTTCACGGGCCATAGCTTCTTCCATAGCTTTTAGGTCTTTTTCAGTAGCAGTCTTGAGAAAGTGACAGCTAAAGACTTTGCCAGCATTTAACTCTTGGGCAAGACTCTTGTCTTGTGAAAACTCAGGGCCCTTAAATAAGCTGTAATTTTTATTGGCAGTGTCCTTACACAGCTGCTCAAATCTTAGCTTGCCCTCTTCGATGCTGTGATAGCTCTCCTTGGTGGCCATGTACTTAACATGCCATACCTTATTGGCCTTACTAATGTCGATACTGATGTAGACATCGCCGCCCTTCACGTCGCGTTTGAGCTTGATATTTTTTGGGCTCTTAGTAACTACATAGAAGCTATCGCGCCTCAGCTCTCTGACCATAAAGTCAGGGCCTTGGTTAAAAGGAATATGAAGATAGAACTGAGTCTTTAAATCCTCTGCTGTAGGCACATAGCGATCTGCTAGGGCAGTATTTGAGCACAATAGGGCGGCAGCTACAGCTGCAGCAGCTAAAAATGAACCTTTCTTTCTCATAGATCGTAGCCCTTAAGCAGAGAGTATGATTTAATTTAGTCTATCAGATAGTCAAACCTCAGATACACAAAGAGTATAAGCAAAGCTGCAAATCACGACACAAACATCTGCACTCACGGCACAAGCAAAGGGTCAGGCTGCGTATTGCTCCAAATTGCGCCAAAGGCTTAACTTGTACAAGCAAAGTTATCCAGCTAACCAGATAACCAACCAGCCAACCAGATAACCAACCAGCTCGCTTGCCTACAAACATATAACGGCACTCATAGAATATGCCCAGCGCCCGCACAAGTAAGATGAAACAAACAAAATGTCTAGCTATAGTGGCTAGGGCAAAAAGCCTGCAAATTTGGGGGCCTTAGCTACATAGGCAAAACAACGAGCCATTCAAGCGCCGTAAAATTGTAAAAGTCTTTATAAAGCTTCTCAGCCTCTTGGGCCTTGTTATTTGCTTTAATATAAGGCTCCGCCGCATTGATTAGACGCCTGTAAGCATCTCGCAAATCTTGAGTTATCCTGTAGTCTTTTCTAAAGTCCTCTGGATCTTGCATAGAGTACACAGCCCATTCAATGAAGTCCTCTTCATTGTTTGGGGCCTTAGTTTCAAAACCGCGTTTAATGTATTCTTTTAACTGCCGTCATTGTACTTTTCTTCATATATACCCCAAATTGTAGCCCATAGATAAAGCAAGTCATTCTTGTTGGTTTTATAGTCCATAGTTTTGCCTTGTGATAAATGAGCCTGAAATGGCACTATGCTATGCATAAATGCCCTGGCTCAAGATGTATACATCAGTCATTGATGTACTTGCTCTTAGCAGGCTCACAAAAAGTCATCCATCTGTAGCTGTGGCAGTTAGAGTTTCATTGACGTCAACAAACTTCATCAGCTTTAAGAGCGTCAGTGGCAATCTTACTTGCTAAATTGACACCAAGAGCAATTAACAGCATAGCAGCAATAGTACTTAACGTATTACGCGAGAAGTGCAAGAAATGTTGACAAGCGTTGTGAGTCTCAGTGCTTAGAATAGCCTTAGATAGTGGCTAGCTCTACGGTAGCCACATGGTTAAGCCTATCTTATTGGACTACGAATAAGTCTATCCACAGGAGTAGTACATTTTGCTACATACTGAGTCAGCTTAGACTGGTATAGTGATGATCAGAGCGGGCTGATAAGAGCGTTTGTGGATAGATGAGGAACACAAAGGATCGCGCTGCTGATAAATTAAAGCCTTTGTGAAATTTGATGGAGGGTCATCTTGAAGCTTATGAAAGCAAATCCTTCATCATTTCCTCAGCATTTGAATACGTCTTGCCTATGCTAGGATCGGCCTTCATACGCTGCACTTCCTCCATTGCTTCGAGAGTTTCGTCATTCGGTACTTTACCGCTGATTTCAAACGGAATTCGATACTCACTTACTGTCTTACGAGCAAAAAGCGTGATAGCAGTAGTCATCGACATTCCCATGTCTTCGCAAAAATCCTTAAACTGAAGCTGTAAATCCTCGTCCATTCTAATGTTGACATTGATTTTGGCCATGAGAACACCTTGCCAATCGGCATTGAATTAACTTTGTAATAGCAATTGTTGGTAAAACCATGAGCAAATCTAGGGCTCAAGATGCTCATTAGGGTTTCACCTTATGAAACTATTATAATAGGTCTGATTTCATCTTGAGGTTTTATTTATGGCTTTTACTAATGAGTTTCGCGTTAAGGTAGTGACTGATGTGCTCGCAGGCAAGGAAGTTCCTGATGTGGCCAAAGAGTATGGTGTCTCTGATCAGTCTGTGCGCAATTGGCTTGCTGACCCCCAAGTTCTTGCTATCGCTATGAGTGGTGGATCTGATGAGGTTCTTCAAGTTGAGCGGCCATCTACTCTAGGCAGTCTCACCGATGAACATGCTCTGGCGCTATATCTATTATCTCAATGCACTGGTTTAGACGTCAGCGGTGAGACCTTGTGCATCTGTGAAGCTGCTGGTGCCAATATGCTAGATGCGTTGGCATATGGTGAAAAGCTTGATAAGCGAAGAAAACTAATTGAGTCAGCAGTGAAAGAGTCAAGCAAATATATTGATAAGCTGCAAAATGATGTCACTAAGCTTAATCAGAGGCTTGTAGATCAAAAGGATTCATTTGAACAAGTCATACAAGCCATGAAAACACTTCAAGCAGACAGTCAAAAGTAATAAAAGCAATAATCACAACATCTGCTACATGCTGTGGCTATGAGCTAATCGTTAAAAACGAGAAACACGCGACACAAACACAAGATTTGCACAAGGCAGGTGCGGTTTGGGCAATTTTTAAGAAGAAACGTAATTTATGCTGTTAAATCGCATATTTTGGGGCGTGAAGAATAGCAGCAATACGCAAGCTATTTAAATGTCACAGCTGTGTTATACAAACGTGCATTATTTCAGCCTTTGTATCATTAATCCATAGATTATGTTTGGCAAAAATGCACCATGGCTTAGCGTTACTAGATTAGTAATCACAAGAAAACGCAAACCAATGTCACAAGCTTCGCAAAATAGTGCATGTTAGGGTTTGAAAAATTCTTTCATCTTGCCTAGAATGACAATAGTTTCAGAACCATAGCGACTTATTTGAACTTGGCGTAGTCGCTAGACCTTTTCTGAAATACTCAGCTGTACGAACCTGCTGTGACTTTTGTCATATACCCTTAGACCGCTGTTTCTAAGGTACTGCACGATGAAAAAAACAATGCCGGGGTAACAACTGGTAGAACATAAGGAGTTCGTGCAGGCAGGTCGTTCCTCATCCTGCCTAAGTACAGCAACTACCATCAATGACAAGCACTGCTCCTAGCAGCGCTCCATCCATCTTGCGCCAACAAAAGACTGAGCACTAACCCACGTTCACAAAGAGAACTACTAAAACAGTGGTTTATCCTAGCATCATGTTATAAAGATAGGGGGCGAAAAACCACTAGGCTTGCCCATTGGAGGTGTCAGGAGCACATGACGCAACTTATGCACCTTACAGATATGCAGCCACTCTAGCCACTGTCAGTCGATGGGCACAACAATGCTAAAGATTCTGTTAGATAGGGATACAAAGGCTAAAAAGGTAGGGAAACACTTAGCCAACTGCCATGGCTAGAATTGCCAAACAGTTAGCTTTAGAGAAGAGATTGAGACTAGGGCTTACTGTACGAAATTGAAGCTGTAGGAGTTGATAATACGCTCGCACAGTGGGCTTAAAGATTCAAACTGGTCTTTTACAATAGAGACACTGCTCTGACGACCCTGCAGCTCGCAGCTTAAGGTGGCAATATAGTTATGGCTGATGATATTGCGCTCATAGAAGAAGTTTTGCATATCAGGATAGATGCCATCCTCGCCTTTCTTTAAGAAGGCACGGATACTCAGTTCCATATAGTCATCATCTTCAGATACTGGACTCATGCTTGAGTCTTTTTGAGCACGCTTGAGTGCTTCTTTAGTGTTTTTGACCTCTGATAACACCTCATACTCACCATAGAGCATCTTATCCTTGTCGCTAAAGCGAGAAATGATATTACGCTTAAATTCTTCATAACCAAGAGCAAGGTCGTGCATTGGGGTGAGTTTGAGAGTGATGAGTAAGTTGCTATCTTCAGAGCTGTAGCTAATCACGGTTGAATCACCAGCCATAATGTAGCTTTCATTAAACTCGTGCGGATAATCAAAGGACACTACTACCTTAGAGGCGTTTTGTGGTTCAAACACTGATGGCTTGAGGCTCTTTGAATCAACAAGAGAACGAGCCATTGGTGCAGTACTTGGTGATGCAGGATTAGGTGCAGGTTTAGGATTGGCTGCTGCCTCATTTAGGCTTAGATCAATAGTGTGGGAGCAACGATCCATGGCAATGGCACCAGAGGCACGAATGCCAGTGGCATCGGCTAATTTTTTGCCGCCAGCCTTTTTTGTGCTGTCACTAATTGAACGTGGGTTATCATGGCCAGATAAGTTCTCATCTGACTCAGCAAAGTCAGAGGCAAAGACTGACGAGGTCAGTAGCGCCAGCAGCACACCAGTGGACATAGATGAAAACTTATTCATAAGACGGATAAACCAGGCTAAATTCACAACACTATGCAACGGCAAAAGGTTGGTAACCCAAGGTCTATGCTACCTTTAAGCTGCTGCATTTGTCTTATACGACATACCAAGTAAAAGCAGGGCAATAAGACCTGCCACTTCAAACAAGCAAGCCAATAATAAGCTGTAGTTATACAGCTTTGGTTAAATGCAAATAGACGCTAAAGCATATAAGCTCGAATGCAGATAAGCACGAAAGCATATAAGCTCTCAAGCGCATCAAGGCTGCAAAGCAAACTCGCATATCTTTGCAGCAATAATCTACGGTTGCTCAATGTAACATGTATATGCATCGTAGAGTTAATTGCACAGATTCAGGCGCTAAATGAACACCTGTTGTGCAGTATTAAGGCGCAAAAGCCTAGCTACGCTACAGCGTAAATGTTAAGTTGAGATCAACTCCATCGTGTTTGATGCACAAAGCTATGGTGCAAGCAAGCTGCTATCGCTACCAAGCACGGCATCAAAAACACCGAGCACCTTAACACGAGGGGCGTGATTATACCCCATTGAGTTGCTCATAACAGCATCTGGATCTCATCTTGCACGTGGTTTAGTTAAGATAATTGCACAAAGACTATGGCATATGCCCTAAATAAGATCACAGCAGAGCCGTACTAACTATCACTCTAGAGTTGAACCAAGCGCAACGTCAGCGACATTAATGCATAGACCACAACGCTAAGCCGTAACATCTCACCTAACCAAACAAAAGGTCAATCCTCGCTCGCAAGCAGCGCATCCCAACACGAAAGACCAATACCCTCACTCACCATAGCTGCAGATAAGCAAGTTGAAGGCGAGCCTCACAACATTGGATATTCCCAATAGCTGCAGAAACGCATCGAATGGAGTGACCTGCCTAAAAGAACTAGGCAGCATAAACATTAGTAATGACTTACGAGTTTGCCTTGGGATAAGCTGAGCTAAGCAACACAAAATAGGGTAGCCTGACATGAATTGCTCAAAAGAAGGATGAGCAATGAACAAGTAGGCCATTGAGTTGCTGAGGAAAACAGAGGACGCCTTAAAGCCGGCTGAAAAATAGGGAGCCCATAAACGAAAAAAGCAGCTTAATGCTGCTTTCGTAATGGCGGTGAGAGGGGGATTCGAACCCCCGATACGGGATGACCGTATACACGCTTTCCAGGCGTGCTCCTTCAGCCACTCGGACATCTCACCGTGTTTTGGAACGGGGCTCATTATACGTAAATTTCACAGCAGTGCAAGGCATTTTTCAAAATAAAGTGAAAATAGGGTTGCAAGGCCATGCAAACTTAAGCAAAAGCACAATAGAAGCCACGACAGGCATGCATTAGAAAGCTAAAACACACTGCAGAGACACAACCAACGCTTACCAAGCAAGCAGTAGGCGCATCAACGTGTCTAATGCGTTAAAAGCGAGTCAGAATGGCATGCTACGCTCATTAAGTACCTCTGCAATCGCTTGTTGCCTAAGGTACTTCGTATTAAGCCATTATTTGAATGGCTTTTCTGCGGCTATGCTCGGATAAAGCGTTATCATATTGAAAGGCTTTTCTTTCAGCTTGGTCGTATGTGTAGAGGGTGTCTATGGAACGCAGAGCCATTACTAACGGTTATTTTACCTCTTTTGAGGAACTGATTAGTAGTAATAAGATTTACGTCGATAAGACCAAATTTGCATGTGAGTTAGCTAAAGATGAAGCCGCCATTTTGCTCACAAGACCTCGTCGCATGGGCAAGAGCACCATGGTATCGACCTTAGAGTACTTGTTCTCAAAAGGCACTGTAGGTACAGAAGGTCTCTACTGCCATGAGCATTGGCCACTGACTGAGCGCTATTTTGTCTTTCACTTTGACTGGAGTAACTTTGTAGTATCTTCAGAAGAGCAGTTTCAGCAAAAATTTGGACAAGATATCGATTTGTATGCTTATTACTTTGGTGTTGAAATCCCAACAAATATACGTGTAGCTCGTCGTTTCGAGATTTTAGTCAAATTATGCCTAGAGAAGCTCAAAGATGAGGCTTTTTTATCCCAACATCCTGAGCTAAAGAATGGAGATCGCCAATTATCTTCTAAAAAGGTCGTGCTATTGATCGATGAGTATGATGCTCCTTTGACTAGAAGCCAGGATAAGCCAGAACTTTTAGAAAAAATAAGATTAGAACTCGTAGAGTTCTTCTCTTCAATCAAGCCTCTTTCGTACTTTCGCAATGTCTTTATTACCGGCGTCAGCTCCTATGCTCAAAGCTCTATCTTCTCTGGTGCTAATCAGTTTATAGACATCTCACTTGATGAGGACTTTGCTACTTGCTGTGGCTACACACAAGAAGAACTTGAGCACAACTTTGCTCCTGAGCTTGATCATGCGCAGCAACAGCTAATGCTAGGCCGTGATGAGCTAATGACTAAGCTTAGGCATTACTATAGTGGGTACCTGTTCAATGGCCAAGAAAGCACTAAACTTGATAGACAGCGCCTCTTTAATACGGTCAGTATTTCACGCTTTTTAATAAAGCCAACCCGTAGTTTTGATAATTACTGGGGGCAAACAGGTGGCGGTTCAAGATTCTTGTTACAGCTTATAAAGCTCGGCTCACAGAAAGTTAGAGAACAGGTCATAGCTAAGCTCTATCCTCATGTATTTGACGCGCTAGATCAAAATGACCCTAAGGTGACCGAATGCTTCGACGCGTGGACGCCATTGTGCTTATATGAGCTGAGCTCATATGCTATACCTAAGAGCCAAGAGCGCATGATCTGCGTGGATGCCGATTCATTAAAGGTCGACTTATCAACAGATGAGCTATTCACTGCTGAAAATGCCATCGCTATCTTGTATCAGTCTGGCTATTTAGCTATTCAGCGCGTCGACTGTGACAAGATATACCTAGGCCTTGCCAATTACGACGCTACCAAATCTCTAGCATCAGTAATTACAGACGTGCGTAACTATACACATAGTTCTAACTATAATCTTGCTGCCTTGCTTAGCCATTTAGGTGAACTTTACAAAGATGCTTTTGAACATCATCAACACCATGGCATTGCTGATTTTGGCATATACATGCAGCGGCTGCTAAATACCCTCCCTGAGGGCGTAATCACAATAGATAACGGGCACAAGCTAATTGCGTTCTTTATCTACTGGCTGTTAAATTTCCAAGCAATTGAAAGGGGAAGCGCAGCAAAGCTTGATAGCGAGGATGGCAAGATCATCATCTATCGCTCCATTAATACCGATAACACAGAGCTAGCTGAAGATATTATCCTTGAGTTTAAGCTTTCCGATAGTGAAGATGCTCTCTCGCAGCTTAAGAGCGCAACAGAACAGCTACCAGCAAACGACTCGGATACATATCCTGCAGCAACAGCCCTACATCACTACAGCGTGCTCATAAGCCCACAGCACGCTCTCGTAGTGGCTATCGATGCCAAATGCGCAGATGGCAGCTATCAGCAAGTCTATCGCTCAGATAAGCTAGATGACGTAGCAGTTAATACAAGCTCTAGCTAAGCAAAGAGTAGCCGCATCATCATCTTATAACTCACATGAAAGCGAGTCAGAATAGCACGCTACGCCCATTAAGTACCTCTGACGATCGCTTGTTGCCTAAGGTACTTCGTATTAAGACATTATTTAAAAGGCTTTTCTGATGCTATGCTCAGCTAAAGCGTTATCATATTGAAAGCCTTTTCTTTCAGCTTGGTCGTATGTGTAGAGGGAGCCTATGGAACGCAGACTCATTACTAACGGTTATTTTGCCTCTTTTGAGCAACTGATTAGTAGTAATAAGATTTATGTCGATAAGACAAAATTTGCATGTGAGCTAGCTAAAGATGAAGGCGCATTTTTGCTCACAAGACCTCGTCGCATGGGCAAGAGCACCATGGTATCGACCTTAGAGTATCTGTTTTCTAAAGGCACAGTAGGCACAGAAGGTCTCTACTGCCACGAGCATTGGCCTGATCCTAATCGCTATTTCGTCTTTCACCTTGACTGGAGTAGGTCTGATATATCTTCAGTAGATGATTTTAAGAAAAGCTTAAATGATTATCTGGATGGCTGGGCTTTATACTTCGGATTTGAAATCCCTACAAACAAAATATTAGATTGGCGTTTCGTGTTTTTCTTTCAAGCATGCATTGCTAAGCTTAAAGACGAAGAGTTTTTAGCAGCTCATCCTGAGTTAAAGGAAGGAGATCGCCCATTTTGTAGTGATAGAGTTGTGTTACTTATTGATGAGTATGACGCACCTCTATCAAGAAATTTAGATAATCCAGAGCTCTTTGAACAGCTACTGCCAATCTACACATCATTCTTCTCTACTATCAAAAGTCTACGTTGCTTTCGTTTGGTCTTTATTACTGGTGTAAGTTCGTACTCTCAAACATCAATCTTCTCTGGTGCAAATCAGTTCATAAATATCAGTCTTGATAGTGATTATGCAACCTGCTGTGGCTATACACGTGAAGAAATTGAGCACTACTTTGCACCTGAGCTAAAGAGAGCTCAAGAAGTCACAAACCTAAGCCACGATGAGCTTCTAAAGGCTATGAGCTATTTTTACGATGGTTATAGCTTTTCAAAAAAGCCCGAAGAACAAACACGTGTCTTTAGCCCTGTTAGTGTCTCTTTATTCCTTCGCGAACCTGAAGAGGGGTTTAACAACTACTGGTCGAACACAGGAGCTCAATCATCATTTATACTCAAGATGTTACAGCAATGTAATCATGCTATTGTTAACCAGCTTCTTAACAGTATCTATCAAAACTCAATAGATAAAAAGACAGAGGTGGATGCATCAATAGCTGAGGCAATCGAGGGCCTTTTCCCAGTATTTAGCTTGGCAATAGATAAGTCGGAAACAAATCAAGCTAACAAACACCTTCTATCTATTGATGTAAACAGCCTAATTGTCAAACATGACGATATTAAGGCCCTCTCCTTAGATAATGCTATAGCCATCTTGTTCCAAGGTGGCTACTTAAGCATTAAGGAGATTATAGACAACGATGCATACTTGGGATTAGCCAATCATGAGGTTGCAAACTCTTTAGCAACTCTTTTAATGCAAGAGCTCAAAAAAGTTCATCCAGAACTGTCTGGAATCAACCATAAGCTCTTTAGCTTGCTTAGTAATAAGAAAGAGGTATTTGAACGCCTGCATCAAGGCGGTAAGGGTATTGCTGATCTATTTAGCAACATCTTCAATAGTTTTGATCAAAAGATCTTCAAAGAACCTAATTACGAGGAAGTCCTCTCCTCGATCATAGGCTTTTCAATGATGTGCACAGGATTTTATGCACAGCGTGAAGTCGCATCTTTATTTGGCTATGCAGATTTTGTGATTTATAAGAAAGTAAATGGTTTAAAGGTACCTGACGTAATCATTGAGTTTAAGCTAGCACGCTGTCGCCAGAATATCATCAAGAAACTTAATGAGGGCTCTAAGCAAATGGTCGATCGCAAGTATGGCTTTAGTTTGCTTAACTCCGATCCGCACCGCTATTGCATTGTCATTAGCAATGCTCTTAAGCAAGTTGCTGCTGTCTCTAGGATTAACCGTGACGGCACTTATGCCGTTGAGTATCAACACCCTGATATCAATACCAGGGGCATTGCTAAACCAAAATAATATTAAGTGGCCGTTGCTATTCAATGGCTATTTTTGGTGAATGGAAACAAAAATGCCGCAGCATGACGAAATTTTGGTTTCATGCTGTGGCATTTTCACTATGGCCACAATGATAAATAAAGTTCATCCTTGAGGCGCAAGATTATTTTGAGATGAAGATTAATTACATCTCGAGATCATCTGGGATCTGGGCGTTGTGGTATACGTTCTGAACGTCATCAAGGTCCTCAAGAAGATCGATCATACGGATGAACTTCTCTGCAGTTTCCTTGTCCAGTGCAGTCTCAGTTGATGGAGTCATGGAAACTTCAGCTGAAGATGGGCTGATGTTCAAGGAAGATCCTCGCGAGCTCCAATACTTTTACAGTCATCTGTTTTCAGCCATTAAGAAGATAGACTTTCGCTTCGTATTTATTACTGGTGTCAGCTCTTATGTACAGAGCTCAATCTTCGGTGAGCCAAATCAGCTTATAGATATCTCACTCGACCCAAGATACGCCACCTCTTGCGGCTACACAAAAGAAGAGCTTGAGCACAACTTTGCTCCAGAGCTTGATCATGCGCAGCAACAGCTAATGCTAGGCCGTGATGAGCTAATGACTAAGCTTAGTCATTACTATAGTGGTTACCTGTTCAATGGCCAAGAAAGCTCTAACCTTGATAGTCAGCGCGTCTTTAATACGGTCAGCATTTCACGCTTTTTAATAAAGCCAACCCGTAGTTTTGATAATTACTGGGGGCAAACAGGTGGCGGTTCAAGATTCTTGTTACAGCTTATCAAGCTCGGCTCACGGAAGGTCAGAGAACAGGTCGTAGCTAAGCTCTATCCTCATGTATTTGACGCACTTGATCAAACTGACCCTAAGTTGACCGAATGCATCGACGCATGGACACCATTGTGCTTACTTGAGCTGAGCTCAAATGCTCTACCTAAGAGCCAAGAGCGCATGATCTGCGTGAATACCGAGTCATTAAAGGTCGACTTATCAACAGATGAGCTATTCAATGCTGATAATGCCATCGCTATCTTGTATCAGTCTGGTTATTTAGCTATTCAGCGCGTCGACTATGACAACATATACCTAGGCCTTGCCAATAACGACGCTACCAAATCTCTAGCATCAGTAATTACGAACGTGCGTAACTATACACATAGTTCTAACTATAATCTTGCTGCCTTGCTAAGCCCTTTGGATAAACTTTACCAAGATGCTTTTGAACATCATCAACACCATGGCATTGCTGATTTTGGCATATACATGCAGCGGCTACTAAATACCCTCCCTGAGGGCGTAATCACAATAGATAACGGGCACAAGCTAAGCGCCTTCTTTATCTATTGTCTTTTGAATTTCCAAGCTACTCAAAGGGGAAGCGCAGCAAAGCTTGATACAGAAGAGGGCAAGATCATCATCTATCGCCCCATAAATGCCGATAAACCAGAGCTAGTAGAGGATATTAGCCTTGAGTTTAAGCTTGCCAACACAAATGCAGCCCTCACACAGCTTAAGAGTGCATCAGCACAGCTACCAGCACACGACTCAGACACCACTCCTGCAGCGACCGCTCCATATCACTGCAGATTGTTCATAAGCCCACAGCATAAGCTCGTAGCGGCTATATATACCAAATGCGCAGATGGCTGCTATCAGCAAGTCTATTGCTCTGATAATCTAGATGACGTAGCAGCACCTAGCCATTAGCATAGGCCATAGCCATAACAACTTGCCCTAAATGCTCTACACCAACTATGACTTATACTCACTAAGTGTAAAGTAGGCGATAGGGCACTAAGTACAAAAGGTTTCCAGCTTCACCTCTAAAACATCAAAACACATTCATAAAACATATTATCTTTTAATATAGCGATCCAATCATAATAATATGTTTTATAAATAGAGAGCAGTTATCAGCAAATCTGCACCATAAAACCTCCACTTATACCACTCATAGCAAAATCTCTTCATTTACCCTCATTAAATCCCATATATAAGCCATTTAGTGCTCATTGGCAACACAAAATCCCTCACATCACCTCAAAACAAGCCCGAAGGCAGGTAGCCACAGTTATCAGAACCCCTGTGATGACACTCGCGAAAATTTAACCTCACAGACCATCTTCCAAAATTCATAAGCATTACAATAATGTGATATCACTGACCAGCTCTATGACCCTATCTGCACTAATTAACATAATAAAACATAACACATTAAAGCTATCGTTATAATCAATCTAGGTATGTTTAATACTATAAAAGATGCTTTTAGCAAAATAGGCCTATAACCATAGCTCTACATCTCTCAAATCGCTTCATAAGCACATTAATCACAAAATCCCATATCTAAGCTATTTTACTTTTTGTAGCAGCATAGTGCCTTTATAGACAAAAAGTAGGGCAATCAAGCATCACTCCACACAAAAAATAGGGCCAGCAGAGTAGGGCAACACCTGCCATTTACCCTTGGCGTATCCGCTCTTAATACCCTCAATACACCACCCGAAAACGCAGCCAAGAATAGGGCCATCGAAGGCAGCAACTGCCCATAAAACACCCTCATAATTGCAGCCAAAAGTAGGTCCACCGCCACAGCAGAATAGGGCGTTACACCTCAAAAACTAACACATATAATCATCATGCCTGATGCTATTAAAATAATAAATCCACATAACTATATAAGGCACAACACAAGCCAGTCTACGCTATAAAACTGGCCATCATCTCCCCATTGCAGAAGCCATCTCACCACTCTCAACAGTACTCTAGCAGCTACATAAGAGATGCTGTTGCTAGACCTCTTGCTCCTGCCCATATAGGCGCACTAGCAGCCAAATCTCACCTCCATTAACTTCATTGCCTCCATTAATATCATTACATTATCCTGATACTGCTTAACTGCCGCTCCGCCCCTCTCTAAAGTCCTTCTGGATACCTTTAGTCCTCTATAAAGCGCTCTTTGGCAGCTCACGCTCTACCACTCTATATAGCCGCTCCAAGACCATCGCTACATATATATGCAGCTCATATACGTCTATATGCTACCTTTATGAGCGTGTCATGCAACTTCGCATAACTTTATATAGAAGAATCCCAGAATTTGCCTTTAGACCCCTTCATGCGCCTCTTCGGGCTTCTGGTGGCTCGTTTTCCATTATATTTAACATAACTACAATTATGCGATCATCAATCCACCACTCAATAAACACCAACACAATAACTCTACATGCCACAAAACCGCAAAAATATCAATAATTTAACCCCAAAACCACAAAAAATACTTTTACCAAAAACATGATCATTATCACACCAACCAGAGCCAGCCAACTCGATCACAATCCGCCAATCATGATCTAATCCACCCAAAGTAGCCACCTAAATTTGGCAGCAGCTGCCCAATAGCTGCAGCTGCCAAATCTGTCCAGTAAGCACAACTTAGCTTACGCAGCTAAAGCTGCCACGCATCCCGCCGTCACATGCAAATGCCGTAGCCTCTAAAGCACCAATCTCTGCTTCAGAAGCTCATCCTAAATGAGCTGTCTGGCAGGGCAAAGAGCCTCTGAAGGAGAGGGCTTTTGCTGCCGACATCTCTATGTTAGCTACAGCCGAAAAGGCAATAACTGTTGCATAAAACTGATACCAGAAGCAGCAGCAAGATGAGGCTGCAGCAACAGAATTGAAAGGCACTTTCCCCTACTCTGCTGCGGCCCATGGCTCGGGTATTAGCCTCTGAACGGGGTAGCGGCCGGCTGCTGTTTAGAGGCTGGCAGGTGGATTTGTAGGATGGTGAATGGCGAGAGCTTGTCGTAAGGATTTTGGTTTTAAAAGGGGTGGTTATGGAGCTAAATGAGCGGATAGTACTTTGGCAGGAATGGAGTAATTTTGGAGATGGTTGTCTGGTAGCCAGAAGCGTCATGCCCTACTTTTATAGAGATGGATTGGGTGTTCAAAAGTGGCGCAGGAAGGTCATGCTTTAGGTGGTCTGAGAGGCTGGTTAAGAGGCTTGAGTAAGAGGAATTTTTAAGGCTAAAGGATTATTATTATGTGGGTATATAAGTATGTGAAATATGGGTGGTTAATGGTGTCAGGAATGATAATTATTATGCCCTATTCTGAGTTTATGGATGCTGCTTATCGTATAAAACATAACGCATTAATGAATGCGTGAAATATAAATAGCGATATGTTTTGTAGTGTGGTTCTGGGATGTGCGGGTGAAGAAGAGCATGGTAGTGGCGGCTGATAGAAGATGTTTGTTTAGTAAGTGGGACTGCTTGGAGTTTTTGGAAGTTGTGAAATCATTACAGAATTATGATGTCTTAGGTGAGGCTGGAAATTTTGCGTGGTGCGCTATCTTCTGGTGGCAAGCTTGACGCTGGTGAATGGTAACGTACAAATGATGGGGATTTGGAGGTATAAAAGGGTGAGAGTTTGCCCTACTTTTTTGGTCAGAATCTGTCTATGCGTATCTCTAAATATAAAACATAAACAATATGATAGTAACGTGAACAATTATAACGATATGTTAAGAAAAGTATTATGTGCGGATTTGTGATTATGACATAGTATGCCATTTATGTGTTTCTTGAGTTATGCAGTTTTTGCATGAGTGCTTATGTGCTTTATTACCTGAATTACAACAACCTCTACAGCTGTATGCATATTAGGTACTTCTGAGGTTAACTAAAACTAAAGGCTATGGATTATTTAATTGGCTGCTTGGATAAGGCAGAGTCCCACGTGCTGCTCTTTTGCGAGCTTCTTAGTCTGATTGTTGGATGGCTGCACGTTTATTCTGTTGCTTCTCATGCTATATGAGATTGTCCCTGTGAGGCTTAATATCCTATCTCTTGGGCTTTTTAAAGTGGTTGAGCTGTATTTGTTCCCTATCTTCTAAGGCTGTCTAATTGTATTGAGGATGTATTGATTGGTACGAAGTAATGACAATGGAAATGTATTATGAAGTGCTAATTATCATACATCTGAAAAAATACGAAGCAGCCAGCAAGCATTAGATATGGGGTTCTAAATACTTTGTGCTGGCTTCGGGCTTATCCCTATCTTACGAGGCTGCTGTTATACGTGGTTGTGAGGACGTCGTGCTTGTTTAGAGGCTTATGCCCTATCTTATGCGGCTTCGTTTGTAAGCGACTGCTCGCTTGGTCTCTTATTTCTGAGGCTTTAATCTGGGGCTTAATAGGACTTTGCGCTAGTTTAGAGGCAGATTTATGACCTCTAAGATCTTTGTTCGTATGGCTATTGGTTAGTGTTCTTTTGCAAGTGAAATTACTCATGATTTGAGCAAGATAAAGACTGGGCTCGTGGGCTTAGTTGAGGCCGGTATTTTCTTGCAAAGTACCGTCTGCACTGGCTTTATCCTAGTATAATTACCCTCTCAATCATTTTTGGTTATTGGATGGAGCTTGTAATGTCTGAACAGATCCAAGTGTCTCAAAGAAACAGTAGTGGTGTTTTTAAGGTAGTGGATAATGCCTCTGCTTTTAATGACTTGTTAAAAGCTATTGAACAGAGCAACTTCTCCCATCGAGACAAGGGCACTGACTTTGAGAGGCTCTCATTAGACTTCCTTACTAATGAGCCAACTTACAAGGATCAGTTTACTAAGGTTCAGATGTATTCTGACTGGGCCAAAGAGCATAGCGATCTAGAGATTAATGCTAAAGATATTGGTATTGACCTTGTCGCTACTGATGTCATGGCTGACGAGGCTAAAGAGCAGACTTATACTGCCATTCAGTGTAAGTTTTATGCTGCAGATAGAGTTGTATCCAAGGATGATATCGACTCTTTTCTTTCGGCCTCGGATAAGACGTACTATTCCAAGCGCTTCATTATTGCCACTAACCAAAAATGGGGCCCAAACGTACAAAAAGAGCTTAAAGATCTTAAGACTCCAGTAACCATCATTACACGCGAGAAGCTGGCTAACTCCTCTATCGACTGGTCTAGCTACCTTAAGACCCAGGGTAAAGTTGAGGTTATCAAGCGTACTCTAAGAGACTATCAAAAAGAGGCCCTAAATAACGTAATTGAGGGCTTTAAAACTAATGAGAGAGGCAAGCTTATCATGGCTTGCGGCACTGGTAAGACCTTTACCTCCTTGCGTACCGCTGAAGCACAAGTAGGACAGCATGGTCTGGTGCTTTTTTTAGTACCTTCCCTATCTCTCCTCAGCCAAACTCTATCTGACTGGAAGCAGCAAGCCATTCATCCAATAACTGCATTTGCTGTTTGCTCAGACTCAAAGATTGGCAAGAGTGACGAGCTCTTAACTGCAAGTGAGCTTGCCTATCCAGCCACAACTGATGCTGAAACCCTAGCCAAGAAGGTTAACGATGCGCTAGCCAAGAGCAAACAGAGCTCCGATGGCGGTATGACTGTTGTCTTTAGTACTTATCAGTCAATTGATGTTATTGCTGTTGCGCAAAATGGCGATGAGGCTAAGGGTAGCTTTGTAGCTAACCCAATGCCAGAGTTTGACCTCATTATCTGTGATGAGGCCCATCGTACTGCAGGTGCCTATCTGATTAATCAAGCATCTAACTTGGCACGTCCAGCCAAGGCAGATGAAGCATCCCCTATCTTTGCTGGTTCAGCTGTTAGTGATGTTGATGCAGCTACTGCAGCAACAGCAGATGCTGCTATGGTGGATGCCTCAAGCGAGAGCAGTAAAGATGACTCTAGTGCATCAGCGGCAAAGAAAGCTAAGGCAAAGAGAACAGCCTCTATCAAGGTGATTGATGATGAAGAAGCTGCCTTTACGCGCATCCACAACAATGAGTACGTTAAAGGTAAAAAGCGTCTTTACATGACCGCAACTCCAAAGGTCTATGGTACTGCAGCCCGAGAGCAAGAGAACAACAAAGAAGCTGTTCTTTACTCCATGGACGATGTAAATGTCTTTGGACCGGTATTCCACACTATGAACTTTGAGAAGGCAGTTAAGATGGGCTGTCTTGTTGACTACAAAGTTATCATTTTAGTGGGAGATGCTAATACATTCCGCTCCGCCGAAGAGGCTGATCAGTTCTCCGATAACCATGCCTCACGTGTGGTTGGTGCATGGAAGGCGCTCAATAAGTATGGTATTCGCGATGAGCTTGCCGATGACCTTGGTCATATGCGTCGTGCTGTAGGCTTTGCTCAGCAGATTAATCATGACAGCAAGCGTAAGAAGACCTCTTCAAAAGACTTTGCACAGTATTTCCAAGACGTGATTGATGAGTATCGTGAAGACGTTGAGTCACGCTCTGCTAAGTTTAAGAACCTTACGGATGAACAGGCTGCAGCTTTAGCTAACGACAATGCTTACAACGAGTATTGCTTCACGAGCTCGCATAATCTCAAGTGCTCAACAAAGCATATTGATGGCTCCATGAACGCACTTGAGAAGGCTAACTTACTCAGTTGGTTACGTGAAGAGCCTCAAGATAATGAGTGTAAGATTCTTTTTAACGTACGCTGTTTAAGTGAGGGTGTGGATGTACCTTCACTAGACTCAGTAATCTTCCTTGCACCACGTAAGAGCCAAGTCGATGTTGTGCAGACAGTTGGCCGTGTCATGCGTATTGCCCCTGGCAAGAAGCGTGGCTATGTGATTATTCCTATTGTGGCAGAGGATGTTGAGAACCCAGAGAAGACCTTAGATCGCTCCGAGGAGTTCAAGGTTGTTTGGCAGGTACTTAACGCGCTTAGATCTATCAATCCAAGCCATGAGCTTGTAGATGGTCGTTTAATGAAGATTGACGATCGTATTGAGGTAATAAGCGTAGTTAACAGCAAAATCTCAAAGAGTTCATCGAGCTCATCTGGAGGTAAAACGCCAGCTATCGATCCGTCAAAGCCTGGCAAGGATGAGCCAACAAATTCTAAGGGTCTCTTGGCTGATCTTGATTACGGCGTTATCAGAGTTGAAGAGGCCATTAAGACAGCAATCATTAAGAAGCTGGGTAATATCAGAACTTGGGAAGACTGGGCTAAGGATGTAGCCTTAATCTGCTCTAATCAGGCAAAGAACATTAAGCGAGTACTTGAGGATACTGAACATCCTGAGGCAAAGAAGCTCTTCGATGATTTCAAAAATCAGATGTCTGCGGCTATCAATGGTCACCTTACTAAAGATGGCATAGCTGATGATGAGACCGCTACCTTAAGTGATGACGAGTTCATCGATATGCTCGCTCAGCATATTGTGATTAAGCCTGTTCTTGATGAATTATTCAAAGAGCATCCATTTACCGAGAAGAACGCTATTGCATCCTCACTCACTCAGATGCTTGAGACTCTGCAGCACTTTGGTATGCAGGTAGCTACCAATGACTTGAAGAACTTCTACGAAAGCGTGGGCTATCGTATGAAGAACGTTAAGTCTTTAGCAGATCGTCAGGCTGTGATTGTTGATCTTTTTGACCGCTTCTTTAAGGTGGCATTCCCAAAGCAGCAAGAAAAGCTCGGTATTGTCTATACTCCAATTGAAGTGGTGGATTTCATTAACCACTCTGTGAACGACATACTCAAAAAGGAGTTCAATACCAGCTTAGGTGATCAGGGTGTACATATCCTCGATCCATTCACTGGTACCGGTACTTTCATTACTCGCATGATGTTAGATGAGACCATCATCCCTCGCGCATCATTGCCGTATAAGTACCGTAATGAGCTTCATGCATTTGAGTTAGTACCGCTGTCATACTACGTTGCCTCTATCAATATCGAGTCTGTATATGACGAGCTCAAACCAAATAGTGATGAAGAGTACGAGGCTAATAACGTCACAGTACTCACAGACACTTTTGCTACTCATGATGCTGATGTGCTGCCGCTGATGTCCTCTAACATCCAGCGTAATGCCTCATTACGACAGAAGGTGGATAAGCTGCCATTGCGTGTCATCATTGGTAATCCTCCATACTCAGCAGGTCAGTCAAGCGGTAATGACAACAACCAAAATGAGCACTACCCTGAGCTCGAAAGCCGCTTAGAAGAAACCTACGTCGCAAAAGCTGGCAAAATTACCAATAAGAATAGCCTGTACGACTCATACATTAAGGCATTTAGATGGGCCTCAGACAAGATTGGTGAGAGCGGCATAGTTGCTTTTGTATCCAATGCTGGCTGGATTGATTCTGCTGCAGCAAACGGCATGCGTAAGTGCTTTGCTGACGAGTTTAACTCCATCTATATCTACCATCTTAAAGGCAATGCAAGAACCTCAGGTGAGCAGCGTCGCAAAGAGAAGGACAATGTCTTCGGAGTTGGAACAAGAACTCCAATTGCCATCACTGTCTTAGTTAAGAACCCTGCCTCATCAGAACATGGCGTGATTAAGTTTGGATGCGTGGACGACTATTTGACTCGTGAGCAAAAGCTTGAGCAGCTTGAGCAAATGCATAGCATATCAGGCGCTTCATTTACCGAAATTACGCCAGATGAGCATGGTGACTGGATTAGCCAAAGACGGGATGATTACGCCAAATTCATTACTTTAGATGGTAAGTATCAAGATGAATCTGCAGTATTCATAACCTATTCAAGAGGTATAGAAACTGGAAGAGACGTTTGGTCGTTTAACTCAAGCAAAGAAGAACTTGCTAAGAATTTTTCAACATGTATTAATTTTTATAATACACAGGTTAAAGAGTATGAGCGCCTTGGCGCTGCTTTTGAGTATGACTATGACTCAAAAAAGATCAAATGGACGTCATCCAAAAAGAGTCAGTTAGAGAAAGGTGAAATTGACGCTCAATTCAACAGTGACCTTGTTCGTACTACATTATACAGGCCATTTATAAAGCAATTAATTTATATGGATCAGAATTGGATTCATAGAAAAGGATTAATGCCTCAGTTCTTCCCTTATAACGGAGCAGAGAATCTTACAATTGGTATTTGCGGTGTAGGATCAAAAGAGTTTAGCTGTTTAATCAGTGACTGTATATCTGATGTTCAGACCAACTTTAACGGACAATGCCTCCCACGCTACGTTTATACCGAAGCTCAGAAGGGTAGTGTAATTGGGGAATTTGCGTCGGCTCAGGCGGATGAGCATGGATATGTTCGTGAGGATGCAATTAAGCCTGAGGCTGTTGAGCACTTTAGAGCTGCCTATGGAGCAGAAGGTGCTGCTATTGATGCTGATGCAGTCTTCTACTACATCTATGGTTTACTGCACTCAATAGATTATCGGGATACTTATGCAAACAATTTAGTAAAAGAACTACCTAGAATACCTAGAGTCGAAACTTATGCTGAATTTAAGGCTTTTGAACAAGCTGGTCGTAAGTTAGCTGAACTTCACGTCAATTACGAAAGTGTAACTCCATACAATGGATGCACTATCGAAAAGGCGGATAATGTTCACTACCGTGTAGAGAAGCTTGCTTACGGCAAAATCAAGGGCAAGACAGGTAATGCAGCCAAGGACAAGACATGCATCGTATATAACGATACTCTGACCATCAAGAACATCCCTCTTGAAGCTCAGGAGTACATCGTAAATAAGAAGTCTGGCCTCGACTGGATTGTTGAGCGTTGCTGCGTAAAGCAGGATAAAGAAACAGGCATTGTGAATGACTACAACGATTACGCTGCGGAAGTTGGCGATGAAAAGTACATCTTTAACCTAATCTTACGTGTGATTACTGTAAGTCTTGAGACGGTGAAGATCGTAAACTCTTTACCAAAGCTCAAGATCCATCCACTCGATAAGTAGTCGTAGTGATATGAGCTAAGGCTATACCATACTGAATTGGGTATGGTGCATTCAAAAGGCAGCTATGATGGCTGCCTTTTGGCTATAAGTACTATTAGATACGCAGAGCTGATTAAGCTCAACGTGATTGCTTGATGATTGAGGCTAAAGGTATCTGTACGATATTTGGGGGGTATTAAAATAAAACTGGCATAACTATTATGAACCGCATGTTTATCAGTTTTTTGGAAACATGCACATGAATAGACTAAAACAAGCCAGACTGCATCATATGCAAGATGGTCTCTCTTGGAGGGGGCTATGATCATCCCTCAAGACTGCCTCATCTATATGGTGAATACCCCGATATCAGCCCGCTATGGCATACCAACTATGTTCGATATGCTTGTCTCTAACACTATCAATATAAGTTGGAGCGGTATTGATCCTGTAGTTATTGTGACATTGAATGAACGAAGAACCATATGCAAGGTATTCGTTGTTGACGGCTCTGGTTATACATGTTTTACCAGAAAACGTTCAAGTGGGCGATTCCAGCACAAGTTCAATAGTGACTTACTTCCTACAGTCATAAGTAGGCGAGCTTTGGATAGGCTACTTAAGGAAGGTAGTCTATCAGGCAGACAAAAATACTAACAGCATTATTTAATAACTGAAAAGGAGCCATTTGGCTCCTTTTTTTATATATAGCCAAAGAAAATTGGGTCGAGAGTTGAGATTTGAGCCAATAGATTACAAGTATTAGTGTTTTGGTGTATGGATATTTAGACATTCAAAAACACGTAGTTTGTTTATGATTGGCTGTATATAGACGTGAAATATTTTTGGCTAAAGTGTGATCGATACACTTGCCAATAAAGGCGGGATATATAAGGATTAGGATTGGCTTTTTTTCTTTAAGCCATAATTTCCTGTAACCTTATGTGGGTCAGCTGCAATGCAGCTGCTAATTGAACTTTGTATGATCTTAGTTTGATTAGCGGCAACACATGTTAACTGTGCTGCACGCTGACCTTACAAAAAAAATCTACATGAATATTATAACTAAAAACAAGATCAAAGATCTACACAAAGATCATAGAAATAGCGATCTCAACATCAACAAAGATCATGACCGTGATCTTAAAAACATCGAACAAACCGCTTTAAATGGCTGTTTGTCTAAAGATCATGACTCTACTCAAGAGCCAAATCTTTCATGCAACAAAAGTCACGATCTTAACTCTCATTCTCGTAATGATAATGAAAAAGATCATGGTTACGATCTTAAAAACACCGAACAAACCGCTTTAAATGGCGGTTTGTCTAAAGATCATGACTCTACTCAAGAGCCAGATCTTTCATGCAACAAAAGTCACGATCTTAAATCTCATTCTCGTAAAGAGAATGAAAAAGATCATGACCACGATCTTAAAAACATCAAACAAACCGCTTTAAATGGCGGTTTGTCTAAAGATCATGACTCTACTCAAGAACGAGATCTTCCGTGCAACACAAGCCATGATCTTGGCTCTCAAACTAGTAAAGACAACTCAAAAGATCATACAAATGATCTCACTAACTCCAATAAAACAGCTTTAAACCAAGACTTGCATCATGATCCTATAAGCGTTGAGATGTATGAAGCTCAAGCTAAAGAAATCCTTGATTTGAAGCGCA
>NZ_AXWV01000048.1 GCF_000482845.1 Anaerobiospirillum succiniciproducens DSM 6400 | reverse complement strand
TATAGCGCGAGCAACGACTAAAAAGCAACGAAGAGGCAGTAATCTCTTATAACAATTGCAGACACTAGAAACGTGATATTTATGCTGTTTTATCCGATTTTATGACAACTGCCTAAAATGCAGAAACGTTTACAGATCGATCTCGACTATGCGCTCTAAAAGAGTACAGCCTTTAGTCACTGTCATAAGAGAAACGTTTCTAGAGAGAGCTAAAAAAAACGCACTGAGGAGAATCAGTGCGTAAATTATTTAAGAAAAGTTTGAAAAGTAGCCTATATATGGCAATCGTCTACATGGCAATTACGTTTATGATAACACTCTTGTATCAGTTGAGACCATTAATCTGTGAGGTCAGACGATCGGCGATCTGAAGGCCTGCAGCGTCATCTTTAGCGCTGTTTATACGCATACCGCTTGATAAACGCTGATATGTGGTAGTGAGCTGATTCTGGACGTTGCCTAAGTAGCGCTGGCCTTGAAGGGCTGAGTAATTGGTATTAACGTAGACTGCCATGAGTAATTCCTCTTTTGTAATTCACTCAGCGCAGTCAAATTGTAAGATACCGCAAACTGCAAGACGTCCTTGGCTGGCTTAGTGTTTTGTTCTTCTACTCTTGTATATCGTGAAGAGACCAAGAAACTTAACAGAGTGGCAAAGCTTTTAACAGCTAAAGCATGGCATTTTACAAGATATGCCGTAAGTATCAGCTTTTACTAGTAAAGCCAAAAAGGATTATTTAGCAGCTTTCACGACGAACTGCATGACTTAAAGACAGTTGCGTTTACACTAATTCACGCAATTAGAAATAAGCGCTGGATAGCCATTCCACAAAAAGCAAAAAAGCCCTAGGACACACAAAGTGTTCTAGAGCTTTTTCAAATCAAGCACTAATTTAGCTTAGTGCGAAAGTATTAGCCTAAGAGGCTTAAGCCAAGCTGAGGACGGGTATTTGCCTGCATCAGCATGGAGGCTGCAGCCTGCTGAATAATGGACTGCTGAGATAAGTTAGCAGACTCTTCAGCAAAGTCAGCATCACGGATACGTGAGCGTGCGTCAGCTTCGTTAGCAGCAACATTAGACTGGTTGCGGATAGATGACTCTAAACGGTTCTGGATCGCGCCAAGGTCGGCACGCATGCCGTCTACCTTGCTGATCATAGTGTCCATCACCTCAACAAGAGCACCAATAGACTCGGCACCATTATCTGTCTTAGCTGTTGATAGTGAAACAGTAATTGAGCCTGCATCGGTTTTGAAAACTTTACCAGCAGCATCGCCAATCAAGTCACTAGTTGCTAACTTTGAAAACATTACAGATTCCATCGAGAAGCTGATGGTATCGCCTTTATTGGAGCCAACTTGTAATGTAATGGTACCAGTATCACCTGCAGGTGCAGCTTTACCAGCACCACCAGCTGGATCGCCGAAGATAGAGCCGGCAATAAGACCATTTAAAACTGTCTTACCTGCAAAGGTTGTTTTCTGAGCAATACGGTTCACTTCGTTTGACAGTGACTCCATCTCTTTGCCAATTGCTTTACGATCATCAGCAGTATTGGTTCCGTTATTGGCCTGGACAGCTAATGTACGGATTTTCTGGAGCATGCCAGAGATCTCGTCCATACCAGCTTCCATGGTCTGAGCAAGGGCGATACCGTCGGATGCGTTGCGGTTGCCCTGGTTGAGACCATTAATCTGGGATGTTAAACGATCTGCGATCTGGAGGCCAGCAGCGTCATCTTTAGCGCTGTTAATACGCATACCGCTTGATAGGCGCTGGTATGTAGTAGTGAGCTGGTTCTGGACGTTGCCTAAGTAGCGCTGGCCCTGAAGGGCTGAGTAGTTGGTGTTTACATAAACTGCCATTTGAGTCTACCCCTTACGATTAGCCTAAGAGGCTTAAGCCAAGCTGTGGACGGGTGTTGGCCTGCATCAGCATGGAAGCTGCAGCCTGCTGGATGATGGACTGCTGAGATAAGTTAGCAGACTCTTCAGCAAAGTCAGCATCGCGGATACGTGAGCGAGCATCGGCTTCGTTAGCAGCAACATTAGACTGGTTGCGGATAGATGACTCTAAACGGTTCTGGATCGCGCCAAGGTCGGCACGTGCAGCGTCAACCTTTGCAATCATTCCATCCATAGCCTCGATCAGAGTTTGATTGTCTGTGGCCTCAGTAAATGCAATTGTAATAACGCCATTATCAATGCCGATTGGCTTTCCCTTTGCTGCAGCTGCATCAATTAAGCCATTTTTGCCAGCAGCTGATGCGATCATTGAGAACATGTAGCTTCTCATTTCAAATGAGATAGTATCTCCTTTGTTAGAGCCTACCTGTAAAGTGAGCTTACCAGTAGAGCCAACAGCAGCATTTTGACCAGCACCTTCATAGATACCATCTGTTTTCTGATAACCTTTCAGAATCTTCTTGCCAGCAAAGGTAGTCTGATCTGCAATACGTGAGATTTCATTGGCAAGTGCAGAGGCTTCCTTTGATAGGGCTTTACGATCTTCTAATGTATTTGTGCCGTTGGATGCCTGAACTGCAAGTGTACGGATCTTCTGCAGCATGCCTGACATTTCGTCCATACCAGCTTCGATGGTCTGAGCTAAAGCAATACCGTCAGCAGCGTTACGATTGCCCTGGTTGAGACCATTAATCTGGGATGTTAAGCGATCGGCGATCTGGAGGCCTGCAGCGTCATCTTTTGCGCTGTTAATACGCATACCGCTTGATAAGCGCTGGTAGGTAGTAGTTAATGAGTTCTGAACATTGCCTAAGTAGCGCTGGCCTTGAAGGGCTGAGTAATTGGTGTTTACATAGACTGCCATGTGATACTCCTTACTTTGACAACTTGCTGTAAGTCCAAAGTGAAGTTTCACAGCAGTTGATCAAATGTTTGTTTGATCGATAAATTGAATCAATCTTCTAACCATCTGTTCGATGTGGTGTATCTAGGGGAGTACCAACACATATAAAGCATGTATAAGTAAGTTGTTGAAACATGCATGTGTTTGGGATTTATGCGCTAAAATCCTTGCATGGAAACGTTCCGACCTGTAAATGCTCAATGTCTTTTGATGTTGTGTTAAATTGGTTGTATCTATTGAAAATTATTTTCAAAAATACAAAAAAATCATGAAATACGAAAAAGGCCGGGTCGGTTAGGACGCGGCCTTTGTCAAGACACAGTGTGATGGACACTGTTTAACGTGGTGCTAGGTGCTGCACGGAGCACCGACGTTGCTTGTTAGGTGGGTAGTAGGCTAAATGCTACTTTCTCTTGGCATCGAGTACAAAACCACCCTTGCCATCAGGACTGTAGTGAACGCCGTTAGGGCCGTTATAGCCGCCAGCGCCATCTTCTGTCACAATGCCAGCTGGAGTCTTTAAGATACCCTCACCACTATTGAAAATCACGCCATCAGGACCAGTGAAGGTACCGTCGCCCCCTGACATATAAAGATTGCCGAGGTTGTCAGTATAGTTACCTGCACCATCAGGAGTAATAGTCTCAGGAATTTCAACATCAGCTGCTGCAGCGATGCCAATAAAGCCTGTACATGCTAAAACGCATGTTGTCAAACAAAGTTGTTTAAACAGCTTCATACAAAGACCATCCCTTGTAAATTGCTCTATCAATTACAGCTCTCATGAGCTCTAGGCATTTTAGTGGATTTTTACTGTCAATGCCTAGATTTGACAGCACACCTAATAACAATCTAATTACAACACTTTTTGTACGCTATGACCGTGCATACAACTCATTTTAAGCATACGTAAAAAGTCTGTATGAATCAAAAAATGCGGCACATTGCCTTATGTATTAGTGTTATAGCGATTGCAAAGAAACTGATTAGACATCAGAGTGCTGTAGCACCCTGATGGAGTTACAGGTAAGTGCGCTTAAACTTCTTGAGATCATCGCTATCAATGTTCAAGCGAGAGCCAATGTGTTTAATGCAACATGCTGCTAATTCATGGCCAGCTTCAATGGCGTTATGCAGTGGCTTGCCTTTGATTAAAGAGGCAATGATACCGGCACTATGGCAATCGCCAGCACCAGTTGCATCCACCACTGGTAGAGGCTTGATACTAAAGTTATAGCAGCGTGACTTATACGCTACCATGCAGCCATCCTTATCTAGAGACACGATAACAGGGGCACTAGTGCGACTTGAGAGGCTCATGATGCCCTTGTAAATGTCTCTTTGACCAGTAAAGAGCTCAAGCTCCATACGGTTGCAGTGCACGATAGGATTTAAAGAAAGTAGGATCTCAATAGCCTCAGGGCTGATGTACTCTAATCTTGCACCTGCATCAAAGAACACGACCACCTTACCTAAGAGGTTTTGCTCTTGTAACTTCTCTTTTAAGCGGCTTAAGTAGATTTCGCCACTCTTGGCAAAAAGATCAAAGCCTGAGACGTAGATAAGAGCGGTCTTACTCAGATCAAGATCATCAAACCACTCAGCTTTGGCATGGTTCTCAATGCCTGGAACAGTTACGAAAGTGCGCTCACCATTGCGATCGACCATGCATAAGCAATAGCCGCAGTCATACTTGACTGTCTCATCAATGATGAAGTTGCTCTCATCATAACCATCGCTTAAGAGCTGAGCTTTAATGAGATCAGCATATGGGCCATTGCCCATTGGGACTTTGAGCTGATGGGTAATGTCCAAAGTTCTTAAAGCGTGAGCTACATTTAATGGACAACCACCAACGCCCTTGTTGAGCTCACGAGCATGAGCATCACCGCCAGTTTCAGGCACCTTATCAAGGCCTAAAGTGACATCTACAAAAGCGCCACCAAAGAGTAAGACATTAGCTTCAGGACGCTCCTCAAGTATCTCGCTAAGTGAATAGTTGAGCTCGTTTTCAGGGTAGGTCTTAAAGCCTGCCTTGAAAGCACGAAGCACTTCTAAGTAGTCCTTTGGGGAGCCTAAGTGGTACTTGTCAGTGAAGGTACTCTGCAGTCTAAAGATGAAAGAATCGGTGACGATACCTAAATCTTTCTTGGAGTAATCAAAGAGGTTTTCAAGGCTCAGATGATCATCCCAGTGCAGTACCAAGATCTCGTCGAGTTCAGGGTGTTTGCTGCGAGCTTGAGGTGAGAAGCAAATGTAGCCATTGCCGTTCACATATGGAATTTGACCGACGCACTCCAGATCAACTTGCTTGTATTCACTTGCGTTGATGGCATCAGAAGAGTCCATTTGCTCTACATTAGACTCGACGTTGTCTTGGCAGCCCTCTGAGTCAAGGTGAGGCTCACTCATCATGTCAGTGTCATCGATGATAAGTGGCTCATCTTGGGTTTCAATGTCTGCTGTAAACTGAGCGTCCTTAGGCGCATAGACATCGACATAGATGCCGTTGACCTTGAACACAAGGCTATCTTTGAGACGTTGCAAATAAGCTGCAGCAAACTCTGGATTGTCAAACTTAGTAGTCGGCAATCCAGCCTTAACTAAAGCAGGTGAAAGGCTGCTGTCACTGTCAGTAAGCTCTTTAAGACCATCTGAGCATAGCTGTTTAAACTCCTCATCGGACTCCACCTCTACACGGCTCTTAACGATCTCAGTGTAGCAAGGCATGGAAGTATAAGCTCCCATCTCCTTAAGAGCAGCAACAGCTGGCTCAGAGTCGGATAAATCAGCACTTTGTTGCAACAGACGATGCTCAACATCCTCTGGTGGGGATTGGTAGAGACGGAAATCGTCATCATCAATCTCAACTCGTGGATAGAAGAAAATCTTATCCTGGTCAAAGAAGATGTGATACTCATTGAGCTTAGGATTAACCTTTAGGTACTCTTCATCTAAACGCACCCAGCCACACAGACTGCCTGGGATTTGAGAGACGAGCGTGCCTGCAAAGCGACCATTGTCATCAAGGAGCATATAGCCAGACAGATGGTCATGCTTAAGCTGCAGACATAAAGCAGGGTGCTCAACTAAAGCATCGATTTGTGAGCCATCAGGAGCTAAGAATGAACGACAGCCTGCTGCTGGATCACAATCGCGAGCAAAGACACCAATGTTCTCTTTACCTTCAAAGGCATCATGTACAGCCGCATCCACCATTGCCTCAGCTGCATCTTCAAAGTCAGCAGTATCGAGCGGATCGACATTAGCAATGTCGTTAGACTCATCTACAGATGCAATTGGAGTGGTTTGACTAACTGCCTCAAGTACTTTGTTAAGGTAGTCCGTATCAAAGCGCTGCATGCCGAACTCTTCAAAGTTCGGATCATCAGGGTAAGAGTAGGCATCAAAGTATTCAAAAGTGCCGTTGTGGTAACGCACAATTAAATACTGCAGCTCTGGATGCAGACCAATGTACATTGGCTCAAAGAGTACCCAGCCATTGTCCTTAGTGCCAATAAAGCTACCAGCGTAGACCTCAGTGCAGCTAGATTGATTCTCCGCGCAGCACTCATAGGCAAATACGCATAACTGACCATCCTTTGGGGCAAGCTTTAAATTGAGCTTAGGAGGGTTGTTAATTGGCATTGAAGCCTGAGCAGAGCTTGATGAGCCTGAGTGCTCTTGAGCATCATCGATCATGCGCTCTAAGAAGCCGCCTGAGTTCTTCTCTAACTGCTCCTCAATTTGCATATCTAAGCGCTGATCTGATACCAATAAGTCTTCATCATCAGCTGGTGATGGGCCTAGATCATAGGCTGATGGTGAGCTTTGTAAGGTCAGTTCAGATGCATCAAAACTATTATCTGCGCCAATATCACCATCAAAGTTGGTGATATTGCCTGAGTCTAAATCTGATACAAAGGAGCCATGAGAGGTCTGTGCATCAAAAGGATCAATACCATCTAAATCAGACTCGTTAGGCTCTTCGATAACACAATCATTGGCAGTACTTAAGTTAGCATCGCCAACTATGGCACGAGTAATAGGCAGTGACATATCTGATTGAGTATCGCTAAGCTCTAACTCAACTTGGGCATCAGAGTCATCTAACAGTGGCTCATTGTTGTGGATAACAGCATTGATTTCTTCTTGAGCTGCTTGAATTTCTGTATCGCTAACAACAGGCTCTTCTTCATAAATATAATCAGTGACGCTTAAGGAAGAGCGATCAAGCTTAGCAGTAGCGTCCTTGTTCATCTTTAAAAATGAGTAGATGAAGAAGTCTGGTGTCTGAGCAAACGCCTTTTCTGTCTCTTCATTGACGTTATAGAACCATAACTTGTCATTGTATGAATAGACATAGAAGTCGGACAGATATGGGCGTGGAGTTAAGTACTCTGTTTCAAAGCACAACCAACCTTCTTTACCAAAGGACACAATGCTGCCAGCTAGCGTGTCGATCTTATTTACTAAGATGCCATTTTCACGCTTTGGAGTGTAGTAACCAAAGCCGCCATTTTTATTTTCAGATGGAATGAGATTGAGCTTTGGGCCGTCCTTTAATGATGAAATTCCACACAGCACAAAGCTTTGGCCATCTTCTGCTAAGATGCCAAATGGCTTTTGCTTAGCTTTTAAAGCAAGCACATCAAGCTCAATACCAGCGCTACTAGAGGTAGTATCGCTTGTAGATGTATAAGCGCTTGAGGTACTTACATTGGTAGTATGCTCTGCATAAGGATTTAGCTGAGTTTGATCAAACTCTGATGCTGAGCCACTCTCTTGAGTCGATGGGCTATTAGCTTGTAAGTTATACTGATCTTCATAGCTTAGTGAAGCCTCATCATTATCAATTAAGCTGCTGCTTTCCTTATTGCCACAATCTAAAGCATCATCCTCGTCATACGGAATAACAGCATCGGCTGCATCAATGCCATCTAAAAGCATCTTTTCTACAAAGGCATCGAAAATTTCAGGGCCATTGTTCTTAACGAAGGTAATTGCTCTGCATGGCGCAGCAATGTGACTGTAGCCTCTTCGCTCGTAGAGGTTTAATGCTATCTCGTAATTAATGAAGTCAAGACACTGCTGGAGTTGATCAATAAAATTGTCTTTGTGTTCCCAATCTTCTGTGTAGAATAATTCTTTTAGATAGTTTCTTGTAATTGGACTTGTATAGTCACTACTTGCAAGTAACTCTAAATTGATGAAGTGCTCATAAAGGATGGTGCTGCGTGCGTCATCTAAATTCTCAACATCTACTCCATCTATAAGATCCACAAATATCTCGTGAAGCACGGACAACATTTTGAGGCTATTTTCAAAAGTACGTTGTCTAAGTTGAGATTTGAGCTCAGGAGAGAACTTAGGGCCAAGATCATCCTCTGAAAAAGTGTAGTGGCGGGCAAGCCAGAACATCCCATCTCCAGGGAAGGTAGCGTCTGTGTCATAGATACGCAGGCGATTACCGTCCATGTAGCCATAGCGATAGATAAGCTCTGGATGTTTTTCTAAGAAACTTGGTTCAAATATTACCCAGCCAGTCTTTTGGGCAGGGGTCATGATTTTGCCTACTACATCGCCCTTAGCTTTGGACTTGGATTTACGTGATTTGCTCTTTTTCTTGGACGCTGTATTGTCTTCTTCAAGCTCAAGTACTGAATAGCGATTGCCCTCAATCTTTACTGCTTTAACCGGGGCATTGTAAATATCGCTTAATGGCTTGATAGAACTTTGTGCAATAGCTGTTGCGCTTGGGATTTCATCATGTAGGTTTAGATAGAGTGCTAAACCATGTGCTCTTGTTCTTGAAGGAATTAAGCAGCTAAGTAGTTTGCGTATGGCTTTGTGCACATTTGGATAGCCAACCATGCAAGCTTCAGCATTAAAGTAGTGCAGAACACCGTCGTAACTTAAGATGGTGTAATTGGCAAACTCTGGATAGTGATAACAGAAAATATTATTGAGCAGCAATACTTCAATTTTTTCACTATATGAAACTGTAACAAAGTGGCCAATAGCAGTATCGTATTTGCCAAAGATGGCTGATTTTATAGGCGTCTTAAGTAAACTTGCACTAATGCAGCGAAATGCAAAATCAATTTTAAGATCAGGATGTTCACGCAATGAGGCATGCTCAACGCCATCAAAGGTTAAGAGAGTCTTCGGCTCGAATGACTCATCTTCTTTAATGGTATTGATAACTTCATCTAAGGATAAGCAATCAATCAGATTACTAATTGGGCTTAGAGAATAGTCGCCGTTATTTTTCGCAGACTCAATCTCAACTAACTCATTTACCTTATCCGTCAACCCATGGATGGCAAAGGCTTTAAGGACAGTCTCGGTATAATGAGGGTGTTCATCAAATTTTAAGAAATTTTGCGGTACAAAAAATCGAGCTAAAGCAGAGAAAATACTTTCATTAGTAAAAGTTTTAAGCTTCGGATCCTCAACTTGAAGAACACTGGTAATTTTGTTGGCAAAGTCGAAAAGATAGTAGTTATCGCACTCTACGTCTGTAGTTAGACCACGTCTGCTCGCTTCAACAATTTTATCCTTGACTAGTTTGTAACTAAGACACTTGATGTTTGGGTGCTCGTTAATAAAGAAAGGATCAAGGATAATGTAGCCTTCGGATAGATGGTCATATACATAGCCAGCGTATATTTTAACGGCATAGAGCTCTTCGACATCCATTGTAGACACGTCTACATGGTTATCATTTTGCTCTTCTTGCTCTTCGATAGCATCAACTTCTTCATCATTAACTAAAGCCTTGCTATGCTCCGCATTCATAACAGGATCTGCTTTAGTAGGACGAATAGTTAAAGCATCAGATAAAGCCATAGCTAGAGGGCTAGACTTAGATGACACCATAGCGTCAACATAAGAGAGCGCATCTTTGGCTAAAGTTTTAGCGCGATCAAAACGTGATTTATCAAGCGTATGTCTTCTCAGTGCTTTAACAAAAGCTGAATCTAAAGTCTTAGCTTCAGTTACAAGACCGCTGCTCTCAGCGCCTTCAGGAATATGATCCTTATCGGTGAGCTTGATGTAGAAGATCTCAGTACGGTTCTTCTCTTCATTACGCGAAATCGAGTACTTAACATTCGCTAAGCTTTGGATTGGTGACAGTAAGTCACGGTTATTTGGGTCAAACTTCATTTTTTGCGGAGCCCTGAGAAAACCAAGGGTATATATCGAAGCTATCCACGCCTCTATCATTAAAGAAGCGGCATGGAGATTAGGTTTAAGTCATTATTGTACGGCATTTGCTATCAATGCATAGCAAAAGTGCAAAAAAGATCATAACTGCACTAGAGATAAGTACTCATATTGCAACCATCTAACAGTACTAAATAACCAAAACACAGCTACAGCACTACCATAGTCAGCACTGTAGCCGTACACAAGCACAATTTAGGCTAAAAGTAAGCATTTGCGACACATGATCTTGGTATTGTGATCGCTCTCAAACGAACTAACGCTATTTCAAACGCCATCAGCGCATGCATCCAATCGATCAACACACAACCAGGATCACCGCACTAGCCTAAAAAAAGCGTAACAATCACACGCTCCAATCATCCCAATACCACGCAAGCAACAATCAAATGCCAATGAAGAGATCAGAGAGCATTCAACAAAGCAAACGAAACTAAGCCGATCACAGCACAGCCTAGCCCAGATAGGCCTAGGCTGGCCAATACAAGCCAATATAAGCCAAGGCCAGCCAATACAAGCCAAGATAAGCTAAACAACAAGCCACGCAAGTAGCACTAGCAGTCCATGCACAAGGATCAGAACAGTTAACAGCCATTGCTGCTGCAGCAAGATAAAAAATGGCCATACATGAACTGGACGTTGACTTGCGCACGCTAAAAGCAGTCTGTTAAGGCAAAGTGCAAGAAGAGATGAGAGAAATTCTGGACAGAATAGAGAGGGGACTTTGAAAAGTAGTGGCTGATCTCGCTATACAAGGTAGCTATAGCGAGATCAGCCAGAAAGGAAAAAGGATGGCAAGGTAGTGGGGCAATTAACAGCTACTACTCGTCTAAGAGGTAACCGCCATTGCCATCTGGGCTATAGACATAGCCATCATCGGTGACCCAATTGCCTGATCCATCTGGGGTGATAAGTCCATCATCGGGAGTAATGTATGAGCCGTCTGATTGCTTGTATAAAGTGAAGTCTGGGCCTTTGAGATTGCCATAAGTATCAGGCACATAAGTTCTGCCCAAATCGTCTTGATAGTTGCCACCTGAGTCTTTCCAAACGTGAGATGGCAGCATGTCATCGCTAGCTTGGGCACTAAGAGCTGTCGATAAGAGCACAGCGCACACTGGCACAGAGATAAACATAGAGATTGAGTGTTTCATAATCCACCCCCAAAGCTAGTTGTTCAAACGCAAAAACTATCTAATAGCCGAGCTTAGCTAAGCGTAGATATACCACATATCAAATAGGCTAAACGCGTATATTTATTAAATTTGTCTGTAAAATTGATCGTTTGTCTAAACACTTATGAGCAATATCACACCCTTGCACCATCACTTGCAGATAGCAAAGTAAATCGCACTATAGCTTTGCGCCTTCACAGGCAAGATCATTGACCAAACTAAAACACAAGCAATCCAGGCAAAAGTCACATCCCACCCCTCAAATCTAATGCTACAAACAGCAGTGAAAGTGGCACAAACCTAAAAGCCTAAAGGCGTAATCAATACAAAATCAAAATCATTTGCGGTACCCAAGGTAAGACTCACGCAGCGCTTACGCCACTAAAAGATGCGTGGGTGGTGATTGCGTATTTATGTCTAAAGATTAATCAACATCACGAGAGTCGCCTTGCTGAGAGTGGTGACTTGTCTTTACATTGCAATGCATAGAGTTCCCTTTCCTTGAATCGCAAAACGACAAATCTGACTTACCCGAGTACCTGCTGCAAAGAGTCAGCTGCAGAAGAAAGATGGCAGGCAGTAAGGCAGCGCTGCAGGGATCTTGGTAGCAATGAGGTTAGGTTGAAGGTTAACAAAAGCTGATGGACATGATGAATTTTGCAGTGTGGTGGCGGGAATGCGTGGAATTAGAGAAGGGCTGCAGTGCTTCTTTGCGGAATATTGCGCTAAGTTGTGGATCATATTTGTGCAAAATTGGTTGTGGCTTAAGATTTTGAACTAAATTGGATCAAAATTGAAAGAGAGGAGAAATTTTGCACCAGTGCAATGCAGGGGACGGCAGGATTAGGTGGTGATGACAAAAGCGCATGTATATGGGCTTTTATGGAAGTTGTGTTTGTCTTTAGTGGCGTTTAAGTGACTTTTTAGAAGATCGGCTGGTACTTTTCAACAATCAGTTCATACATATAATGAATCTAAGTTTCGAACACAGTTGATCACAGAATATGTTTTAAACATGTGCGAGTGAAGATCAACTGAAATGGTCGTAGTTACTTCAAATCAGACTATTTAGTTGAGGTAAGAAGTGCTGGACACTCAAGTGCACTTTCTTGCTATGGGTAACAACAAGCAAAATACAGGGAGCAAGGCTTAGTTAGCTAAGCGATCAAATCTAGTAAGGCATGTGAATGCTGCTAGCTTTATCTAAATGCAACTTAGTCTTGTGGTTAGCTGAGTTTGAAACTTACTAATGAGGCAGACGCTTTGTTCTGGGCTAAATGAATATAGTCCATGACAAGAGGTTCAATCTGCCCTTGCCATGTTTAGTTGTCCAAATGGACAGTCATGCTTCTCTTGTTAAATGAGTTTTGGCTATGAATTTACACGAGTATCAAAGTAAGGAGCTACTGCGCTCCTACGGTTTACCGATTGCTGACTTCCACGTTAGCACCAAGGCCTTAGGCATCGGTAAGTTTGCATATGAGCTATCCCCAGGCCCATTTGTATGCAAATGCCAGGTTCATGCTGGCGCTCGTGGTAAAGCCGGCGGCGTTGCCGTAGTGAACTCTCCAGCTGAGGCCGAGGCATTTGCCGCTAAGTGGTTAGGCTCTCGTTTAGTTACCAATCAAACTGGTCCTGAGGGCAAGCTGGTTTCCCGTATTTTAATTGAAAGAGCTACCCAAACCGTTCGTGAGCTCTATGTAGGCGCTACTATTGACCGTACTACCTCAAATCTGACCATCATGGCAGCTGAGGGTGGTATGTCAATTGAAGAAATGGCCGCTCAAGATTCCTCACGTATCTTAAAGTGCAATATCGATTTATTAACCGGCCCACAGCCTTACCAAGGTAGAGATTTAGCCTATAAGTTAGGTCTCAAGGGCAAGCAGGTTAACGAGTTTGCCAAGATCTTTATGGGTATCTCACGTGCATTTATTGACCTTGATTTGTCATTAGTTGAGATTAATCCACTGGCCGTTACTACTGAAGGCTCTTTAGTCTGCTTAGATGCCAAGATTAACCTTGACTCATATGCTCTGTACCGTCACCCAGATTTATTAGAGCTTGATGATCCATCTCAAGAAGATCCACGTATTGCACGTGCAGTAGCTTCTAACTTCTCATACGTTCCTTTAACTGGCTCCATCGGTTGCTTAGTTAACGGTGCTGGCCTTGCAATGGGCACTATGGACATCATCAAGGCATGTGGCGGCGAGCCTGCTAACTTCCTTGACGTAGGCGGTACTGCTACTAAAGAGCGTGTAATGGAGGCTTTCAAGATCATCTTGGAAGATTCCAACGTTAAGTGCATCTTTGTAAACATCTTCGGCGGTATCGTACGTTGCGATCTCATTGCTGAAGGTATTTTGGGTGCAGTACATGAAGTAGGTACCAAGGTTCCTGTAGTAGTGCGTCTTGAGGGTAACCACGCTAAAGAAGGTGGTGAAATCCTCTCAGGTAGTGGCTTAGACATCACTGCAGCGCAAGGCCTGCGTGAGGCTGCCATGCTCGCAGTAGAGAAGGCTTCCGCCTAATTTGTACCGCGCAACCCACCAACAACAAGCAAAACAATAGCGGCCAGCTCTAAAAGCTCCATAAATCGACCGCCTAGCAACTACGCGCAGCGCAAGCAGCAGAAAAACTGCAGCAGCAGTTGCAGCAGCCATAGAAGAACGCAAGATCAATAAAGATCAGTGGCTGTAAAGGGTGGTTGGAGCAGGCAAAAGCTTTAGTCTGTTTGATTTGTTGGTAGTTGCGTAAGAGAACACATACAAGTGTAAGAAAGGTTTTTTTATGAGTATTCTCATTAACAAAGATACCAAGATCATTTGTCAGGGTATTACTGGTTCTCAAGGTACAGCACACTCTACTCAGTGCCTTGCATACTGTGATACCAAGTTAGTTGGTGGTGTAACCCCAGGTCGTGGCGGCACCACTCACTTAGGTCTGCCTGTATTTAATACCGTGCAAGAGGCTGTGGATGTAACCAAGGCTACTTGCTCCATGATCTTCGTGCCACCTCCATTTGCAGCTGACTCAATTTTTGAGGCCATTGATGCAGGTATCGAGCTTATCGTATGTATTACCGAAGGTATTCCTGTAATCGACATGCTGCGTGTTAAGGCCCGTCTGCGTCAGTCTAATACCATGCTCATTGGTCCAAATTGCCCTGGTGTAGTAACTCCAGGTGAGTGTAAGGTAGGCATTATGCCAGGTGCCATTCACTCAAAAGGTAAGGTAGGTATCGTATCTCGTTCCGGTACTTTAACTTACGAGGCAGTTAAGCAGACTACTGATGCTGGCTTTGGTCAGTCTACCTGTGTTGGTATTGGCGGTGATCCTGTACAAGGCTCTAACTTCGTCGATATCTTAAAGCACTTTGAAGCAGATCCTCAGACTGAGGCTGTGGTCTTAGTAGGCGAGATCGGCGGTACTTCCGAGCAGGAAGCTGCAGCTTGGATTAAGGAAAACATGACCAAGCCTGTAGTTTCATACATTGCTGGTGCCTCAGCTCCAAAGGGCCAAAGAATGGGTCATGCCGGCGCTATCATCTCAGGCGGTCAAGGTACTGCCATTGCAAAGCAGCAAGCTCTGCGCGATGCTGGTGTAACTGTAGTCCCAACTGCAGCTGATATTGCAGATGGTCTACGTGAAGCAACTGGCTGGAACTAAACAACTACAGCTCCACACCAACAGTTCACTAAGTCAAGAAAAAAGATTAAAGCTACCGCCCAAAGCAAAGCCAAGCCAAGTAAAGCAAGCAATTGCCCCGGCGCAGCTTAATTCCATCCCAAAGCCTCAGGTGATGCGTTCACCTGGGGCTTTGTGCATTCTAATGACAGCAGATTAAACCACCACCATCTGCAGCAAACCGACAATGCAACTCAGAAATACAAGCCAACACCCCCGATCCCCATAGCTAAAGAGGTAGCACCACTAGGATTTCAAGGCCCTCTGGCCTAGCAGCTAAAGAGCAAAATGGCATTAGTGACCATCAGGCCTATATCGCAACGTAATCAGCATCATCTGCAGCCAAATATTGCAGCGCCTTCAGTCTCACTCGCCGAGAAAATAGCGGCGCATCATCATAATAGTAATCTTAAGCAGAGTGATGCTTCATCTAACATCCGACGCTTAATGCTCCAGATAGTTAAAGGATGATGGGCACAGAACGCTGCGGCAGATAGGGTGGAATGCATGAATTTTAACTATCAAAAGTAATAACATTGCATGTAACATTTGTTACATGGTAGATATTTTGCGTAAAGAGCTAGGGAATAAGCTGCTCATAATTAAAAGGGGGTTGGGCTCATTTTTGTATGGTAGAGAGTGAAGCTTTTTAAGTAGAGTGGCCTTGTTTAGGATGGCTGCTTAAGTACATGTAATATGGCGCTGAGGCGTGAAACGATACAGTATGTTACAGTCAGAAATTGGGCCTATGTCTAAAATTTGGTGCTTTTTTAGGGGTGGAGTTTTTCTAGATACACGCAAATTATGATGTTCATCAAAAATTAGTTACGTGAATGTAACTGTTACATAAATTACTTCCATAATACACATACCAAGAATTGCTTATATCGCGAGATATCAGCGGTTTGGTGACAGTTTTTGTAGTTTTGTATTGTTGCTGTTTGGTGTAACAAGTTACATGCATTGTTTAGTTAAATGTATGGAATTTAAATGTTTTGAGTGTGTGTTGTGGCATTTAAATGGCGTAAATATCGCACTTGTTAACAAAAACAGCCTTGCATCTTTTTAGCCCGCACCTTTTACGGGCGAAGAAAAAAATATGTTGTATCTACAATCATGCTTGTAGTGGCGCAAATAGGCCACTTAGCAAAACAAAACTACAAAATACTTTGTGTATTTTATGGTGCAGTGATGCGTTTGCCTAAGTTTTTAGATTAAGTTGTCAGTAGGCAAAAGGTGCACGAACTTGCCTTTCGCACATTAAGGTGTGCTTTATAGCCACGGTAGATGGTCACAAGGCTACTTAGTCTTAATTGCATGAATCTAAATGATCATGGAAAAGCTTAAGTCAGTAACCATCTAACAAGGCTGATGAGTTTTACTATGTGCTCTCTTAGCAACAGTTAGGATAGAGCAGCAAATCTCTTAAGCACTCAGCTTAACATTTGTTAAAAACGAGAATTGTCATGAGCAATCCACTTTCTGCATTGTTCAATTTATACAATGCACGCACAGATAAGCACTCTCAGTGCAACCACGACGAAGGGCCCATAAATAATGCCACTTCACAAGTGGCTACGCAGTCATATTGTCCAGTGCCTGTGTTTGAGGCATCGCATGAAAAGCGAAAAGACCACAGCCAAGATGTTGCTGTGTCTTCAAGTGCGTTTGCAAAGAGCTCTAACTATTTAGTTGCTCAAGAGGTAAAGGCAAGCTCCAATTTATTTCCTGAGGTCAGTGCTGACAATAATCAAGACTCAGCAAGTGTTATCCTGAACAAGGTTCCAGCTATTGTTGCTTACGGAATCTACAAACAGTGGATGATGCGCCGTCGTTCTTTGCTAGCTCGTCCTAATGAGGTTATTGGCGAGACTAGTGAAATGGTCTTCTACACTACTGCCTTACTGCTAGTAGAAACCATGGTCTATGCAATGCGTGCAGAAGGACGTATTGATCAAGATCATTTCCAATCTTTGCGTGACTTCTGTCAGGCCGTCTTTAGCAATCACATCAATAATGTTCGTGGTGAGATTGATAATCTGTTAACTATCCATCTCGATCCATATTCTTTAGCCAGCAAAGTTCGCTTTGCAGAAGAAAGTCTCGATATCTATCTGCTCTCAGCTGTAATGCTCAGCACCCATAATCCTTTAGAGCAATCCTACTTAGAGATGCTCTCTGCATGCCTTGGTATTGGCCCTTCAGCTCGTCGTGAGCTCGACCGCCGTGCAATGCGTATGCTGACTCATGATGATGACCTTACCCAAGGTCGCTATGTCAGTGCTTGTGCTAGTTTCTAGGCAGCAAGACTAACACTACAACTACAGCAAGCTAAGCTAAGCGCACCACCCAGCGCACAACTCAAGCTGCAGCACATCCATAAAATCTTATGCACATAATCTAAGCGCAGCCTCAGACACAATGGAGGCTGCCTCAAGTCATACCGTTCTCACCATGTGCTTGCCCACCGTTACCGCATCAATCAAACTCACCATCCTAATCAAGTAAACGAACCAGCCCATCAATTAAACTCACCAGCGCAGCATCTCTTAGCGCAAAAGCGCTCTTGCGCACCGCGAAAGTTTAGGCCTTTCAAAGCACGCAAGTATAGCCGTCAAATTTAGCAAACCAATACAGATCTCTTCATCGTACCTTTGAGCTAGTAGCTTTTTACCAAAGTACTGCCAGTAGAATCTATAGCAGTTAAGTTTGCAGTAGCGATTCTAAAGCCTCAAACAGCTCTGATCTTCATCAAGCACTCTAAAAGAACGGTCTTGGCAAGCTCATGTCCATAACCAGCATGCTCACATCACCACGGGCTAAACGTATGCATTGGCAAAAGAGCACTGAAGACAAAGCAATTAGTCTGATCGCAGAGTTGCCGTGAGAAAAAGCAGCTGTATACAAGATAAATGCGCTGTTGTTTGAAAATGCAGGTATCGATTGTTGAGGGTGATAGCTCGATGTTGCTTGGCGCAGCTAGCTGAGGGCAGATAGCAAAGAGCTAATTCATGCGTGAAAAGAATGGTGGTAGTGCTGATGTTTTTGATGGTGAGAAAAGCATGCTAAAAACTTGGTTTTTATGCCTAGTTTGGGGCTAAGTTTTGGAGCATTTTGCTGCTTAGTTGCTTTACAAATGGCTTATGTTTGTGAGTTTGCATGTCAACAGAAATTGCACACTAAAATTGATAGAGTATTGCAGCTGATAATATTTGATCAGGCGCATAAAAATGGCGATCAAAAGGCCTCTAGATAGGGTTTAATACTTTGTATACAAGTTAATCCTGATGGAAAAGCGCTTTAGTTAGAATAGGCTAACTTTATTTTTGTTTAGACCTTGTAAGCGTAGGGTAACTTGATATAATACGTGGTGAGTTTTAGCTAACTGTGGTTAGTTAAAGCAAACGTTAGATACTAAGCTTTGCACTCTGTGATACCGGTGCTTAAGCAAATATCTAACGAGGCTGATGATCTCTGAATCCTAACATCGCAGATGCATCGTCCGCTCGCCAAAGCGAATTTTTTAGGAAAGATCCTGAGTGGCAAGGTAGGTAAAATTCATTTACTACCAAACTTCCTTTCCGACCCATTAAAGAGTTAGATGGTTATCGTGTCGCAATCCTCTTTGTCTTTAATGGGCATTCAGGATGAACGCTCCGTGCTTAGTGTACGGAGGTTCGAGTTTTGGACATATGTCCTTTATTTTTGATATTAAGGAACAAGCATGAGCGCAATTGTAGAGATCAAGGCCCGTGAAATTATTGACAGCCGTGGTAACCCAACCGTTGAGTGCGATGTAGTTTTAGACTCAGGCGCTTTCGGTCGTGCTTCAGTACCTTCTGGTGCTTCTACTGGTGTCCGTGAGGCCATCGAGCTCCGTGACGGCGACAAGTCCCGTTTCGGCGGCAAGGGTGTTTTAAAGGCTGTTGCTAACGTAAACGGCGAAATCCGTGACGCTCTTTTAGGCCTTGATGCATTTGAGCAGGTTCTCATTGACCGCACCATGATCAAGCTTGACGGCACTGATACTAAGGCTCGTTTAGGCGCAAACGCTATCTTAGCTGTCTCCATGGCAGTTGCTAAGGCTGCAGCTGACGAGGCAGGCATGCCACTGTACCGTTACTTAGGCGGTTCAGGCCAGATGGCTCTGCCAGTTCCAATGATGAACATCATCAACGGTGGTGCTCACGCTAACAACAAGCTCGACATCCAAGAGTTCATGATCATCCCAGTAGGCGCTCCTTCTTTAGCTGAGGCAGTACGCATGGGTGCTCAGACTTTCCACACCTTAAGCAAGATCATCAACGCTAAGGGCATGTCTACTGCAGTAGGTGATGAGGGTGGTTTCGCTCCTGAGGCTATTCACAGCCACGAGGAAGCTCTTGACCTCATTATGGAAGCTATCAAGGCCGCTGGTTACGAGGCTGGTAAGGACATCTTCATCGGCTTAGACTGCGCATCTTCTGAGTTCTACAACTCTGAGAGCGGCATGTACGAGCTTACCAAGCAGCAGGTTAACTACAGCATCGATCAGTGGATCGACGTTCTTGAGAAGTGGGTAAACACCTACCCAATTATCTCTATCGAAGACGGCGCTGCTGAGGGTGACTGGGCTGGTTGGAAGAAGCTGACCGATCGTTTAGGTTCCAAGGTACAGCTCGTTGGTGACGACTTATTCGTAACCAACCCAGCAATCTTAAAGGAAGGCATCGAGAAAGAGACCGCTAACGCTATCTTAATTAAGGTTAACCAGATCGGTACCTTAACTGAGACCTTCGAGGCTATCGAGATGGCTAAGCGTGCTGGCTACACTGCTATCGTTTCCCACCGCTCAGGTGAGACTGAGGATGCTACCATCGCTGACATCTCCGTTGGTACCAACGCTGGCCAGATTAAGACTGGTTCTATGTCTCGTTCTGACCGTATGGCTAAGTATAACCAGCTCATCCGTATCGAAGAGGAGCTCGGTGAGAACGCTATCTACGGTGGCAAGACCTCTTTCTACAACATCAAGTTATAGTTTTTTAAGACCCAATCCCTGTAGCTCAGGGATGATCTAAACTATATTAAGGCAGCAGCTAGTCCTCGCGATTACTGCTGCCTTTTTCATCTGTGCAGCACAAACAAAGCCCGCCTACCAAAACAAATTCGCCCATCAAATCCACCACGACAAACTGTTGCTTACCATTGCAAAGCACCACCAAGCACTGTCAGATAGAAAAATCTAACTTCCGCAAACAAACACTTTGGGGTACCACCATGCTCAGCGAGCAATCGTCCTGCAAGTGAGCACAAGAAGACAAGATCTCCTTTCAGTACGCAATAACTTGTTTGCAAATGCACATGGCAGCAAAAATCAGTTGTTTCACATCAATAGTGCTAAAGCATTGCGTACGACAACAAATCTAAATATCGAATAACACCAAATACTGGGCACTCCCAGGCACACCAAGGTTGCCAAATTCTCGCAGGATATAAACAATATTGGGTCGTATACCCTTTTCTCTTGGTCAATAGAGCTTGGCCATAAGGGTGCGAATGAGTTTTAGTTGCGCAAATGGCATTTGACCTATGTGTACGTGTTAGTATGCAAAAGGCCTCATGATGAGGCTACGCACAGCTAGTTTTATTAATGTGCGTGCTTATCTGCATCTTAGTGCTTTTGGTATTTAAATGAGAGGGTGGCGATGATCAAAGAGGCTATTGTTAAGATCGTATCCAAAATGGATCTAACATATGACGAAGCCTATACCGTTATGAATGAGATCATGTCTGGCGCTACATCCGCCACACAAAATGCAGCGTTCTTGGCAGCATTATCGACTAAGAGTACCCGTGCTGAGACTATCGATGAGATTGCAGGTTGTGCTGCAGCTATGCGCGATCACTCAACTAAAGTTGAGGTGCCTTTTGAGGTCTTTGATATCGTGGGTACGGGTGGTGATAACGCAAACTCTTTTAATATCTCGACTACCTCAGCCTTTGTTATCGCAGCAAGTGGCATGAAGGTCGCCAAGCATGGTAATCGTGCGGCATCCTCTAAGTGTGGTACAGCTGATTGTCTTGAGGCGCTAGGCGTTAATATTGAGCAAAGTCCTGAGCAATGTAAGTTCTTGCTTGAGACTGTAGGCATGTGCTTTTTCTTTGCCCAAAACTATCACGACTCCATGAAGTATGTAGGCTCACTGCGCAAAGAGTTAGGCTTTAGAACAGTATTTAACATCTTAGGCCCGCTAACTAATCCAGCCTCTCCAAGTGCTCAATTGCTCGGTGTCTATGATCCATCTTTAGTCGAGCCGCTAGCTAAGGTTTTAATAAGTCTTGGGGTTAAGCGCGGTATGGTCGTCTATGGCAAAAACAAGCTTGATGAGATCTCGCTTAGTGATGAGACGCTTATTTGCGAGTTCAAGAATGGCTGGTACAAGACTTATGAGGTTAAGCCTGAAGATTTTGGTATGCCGCGTGTATCCCAAGCAGAGTTTTTAGGCGGTGAGCCACAAAAGAATGCTGCCATTACGCGCGGCATTTTAAACGGTACAGTGCAAGGTAGTAAGCGCAATGCGGTGCTCTTAAACGCTGGTGCTGCTTTATACATTGGTGGCAAAGCCCCTTCAATTGGTGAAGGTGCTGAGTATGCTGCTACCTTGATTGACAAAGGAGCCGCACTAGAGGTTCTCGATAAGCTAATTCAGCTATCTAAGCTTAATTAGGTAGATCTTAGCTAAAACGCAACGACACGCACGCCTTAATTCATTGGCAAGCGTGTCTTAGCAATGAGCAAAGTGCACCAAGTTGAGGAGATCGCATGTCCATTCTTGAACAGCTTACAGATTATGCAAAAGAGCGAGTTAAGATAGCTAAAACTCAACTAAGTTTAGACAAGCTGATGGCAGAGGTATCTACTCTGCCTCGTGGTGACTTTGCTTTTGAACAGCGTATTAAACAGCGTAATCTCATTGGTGAGATTGCCTTTATTTGTGAGTGTAAGAAAGCATCGCCATCTAAAGGAATTATTGATCCAGTCTATGACTACTTAGCCATTGCAAGAGCTTACGATGCAGCTAAGACTGACTGCATTAGCGTGCTTACTGAGCCTAAATGGTTTTTAGGCAGCGACAAGCACTTACATAAAATAGCTAAAGCCGTGAGTGCACCATGTCTTAGAAAAGATTTTGTTGTCGATGACTATCAAATCTATGAGGCAAAGCTCCTTGGTGCACAAGCAGTGTTGCTTATTTGCTCGATTCTTAGTGATGCTCAGATTAAGCACATGCTTGAGCTTTCTAATGAGCTTGGTCTGTCTGCATTAGTTGAGGCTCATGATAGCGATGAGGTGAAGCGAGCCCTTGATTGTGGTGCGCGCATGATTGGTGTTAACAATCGCAATCTCAAAGATTTTTCTGTCGATACTTCAAACTCACGTCGTCTACGCACGCTGGTTCCGGATGACATTATTTTTGTCTCAGAGAGCGGCGTAAAAGATAGCGTGGACGTTAAAAACATAGTGGATTGCGGTGCCAACGCCATCTTAGTTGGCGAGGCGATGATGCGCTCTACGGACAAAAGCGCCATGCTTCAATCATTACGCAGCTACAAGGAGGTCTAGTTATGAGTGATATTGCTAAAAACAAGCTAGCTTCCACAGCTTGCGGCATCCACTTTGCAAGCGATGAGCAGAGCATAGCTAACGAGACTTTGTATAACAATAAGTACTCCACATCAGATCGTGTCGCTATTAAGTTATGCGGCTTACGACGTGTTGAGGAAATTGAGCTGTGCAATGAGCTTGAGGTTGACTATATCGGCTTTATCTTTGTCAAAAAGAGCAAGCGCTATATCACTACCGATGAGGCCAAAACCCTTAAAGAGCATCTGAACAAAAAGATTAAGGCAGTAGGCGTCTTTGTTGATGAGCCTATTGAGAATATTGTGGCCCTCGCTAAAGAAGGCATCATTGATGTCATTCAGCTTCATGGCAAAGAAAATAATGCCTATATTCAAAAACTAAGGGATGCCTTGGCAGCCTTAGACACTCTTTGTATAGACACCATGCCGATTATCAAGGCAGTGGCGGTAAGTACTTTTGATGATATTGCACTTACCGATACCTTCCATAGCGATTACATCTTGCTCGACTCTTCCTCCGGCGGTAGTGGGGAGTCGTTTAGCTGGCCCCTTGGGGGCTATATGAATCGACCTTACTTTCTTGCAGGCGGCTTAAATTTAGAAAATATTGAGACAGCCTTGCACACTTGCCACCCCATGGCAGTAGATGTCAGCTCAGGTATTGAGACTGACGGCATTAAAGACTTATCAAAGATGCGTTCTTTTGTTGCAAAAGTCCGTGCCTATACCCAAGCTAGCTAAGCAAGCAAGCAAGCAAGCAAGCTAAGCTTGCATAGCAGGCCACAGCAAACACTAAGCTAAAGATCACTAAACATTGGCCTAACAACAGTCCATTACCAGCAAAGCCAACACAGCAACGCAACAGCAAGTTGTACCGCAATGCCCATAGTGTGGCATGGCAATAGCCAGAGCAGGGCAATAGCAGCGCATGACAGTAGCAGAGCATGCAATGCCCATAGCGTGGCAAAACCCAGAGCATGGCAACCCCAAGAGCCTTGCACAAAGCTGCAGCTTAACCATAGCAATATAATGCAGCGCTTTGGGTGCTCTTAGTTGAGCTAAAGCTAATGGTCATGACACTGATCTTTTATGGCTAAAAGGTGAGAGACATTGCAAAGCTAAGGCTCATTGCTATCTTAAGTTGAGCACATATTGGTATAGTGTGTGGCTGTTAGGCATTGGGTCGATAGCAGCTAGTCTGCTTGAAAACAAACACATCTTTGAGCATCAGATATAAGCACTTGAAAGATCATGATATGCATGCCTCTTGCGCATAAAGTTTAGGCATAGATGCAGTTTTTGCTAATGGTGCTTATAGCGGAGATTTTTAGATTATGACCAACCCGAAGGGACGTTTTGGCATCCATGGTGGACAGTACATTCCTGAGTCGCTGATGAACGCAGTGAATGAACTGGAAGAAGCATACGAGCACTACAAGAAAGATCCTGAGTTTATCAAGGAGCTTGATGATCTCTTTAACAATTATGCAGGCAGACCATCTCGTCTGTATTTTGCTCGTAAGATGACCGAAGATCTTGGTGGTGCCAAGATCTACTTAAAGCGCGAGGACTTAAATCATACTGGCGCTCATAAGATCAACAATGTTTTAGGCCAAGCTTTACTGGCTAAAAAGATGGGCAAGAAGTGCCTGATTGCTGAGACTGGTGCAGGTCAGCACGGTGTAGCCTCAGCTACTGCAGCAGCTTTACTGGGCCTTGATTGCATTGTGTACATGGGTAAAGAAGACACAGAACGTCAGGCGCTTAATGTCTACCGTATGCGTTTGCTCGGAGCTAAAGTGGTTCCTGTCACCTCAGGCACTGCTACCTTAAAAGATGCGGTTTCTGAGGCCATGCGCGAGTGGTGTACTCGTCTTGAGGACACTCACTATTGCTTAGGTTCTGCTGTAGGCCCGCATCCATTCCCAACCATCGTACGTGACTTCCAAGCTGTAATCTCAAGAGAGATCAAAGAGCAGATCTTAAAGGCTGAAGGCAGATTACCTGATGCAGTGCTTGCTTGTGTTGGTGGCGGCTCTAATGCTATTGGTGCTTTCTATCATTTCATCAACGACAAAGAGGTTGCACTAATTGGTTGTGAGGCCGCTGGTCGTGGTATTGATACTGCCGAAACTGCAGCTACTTTCAATGTGGGCTCTGTGGGTATCTTCCATGGTATGAAGTCTTACTTCTGCCAAGATAAGTTTGGTCAGATTGCTCCTGTATACTCCATCTCAGCAGGTCTTGATTATCCTGGTGTGGGGCCTGAGCATGCTGAATTGTTCGATTCACGTAGAGCTAAGTACTTCGCCATTACCGATGATGAGGCAGTGAATGCTTTTGAGTACTTGTCACGTACTGAGGGTATCATCCCGGCAATTGAGTCATCTCATGCAGTAGCTCAAGCCATAAAGATGGCTCCAACAATGGGCAAAGACAAGATCATGGTCATTAACTTATCAGGTCGTGGTGACAAGGACGTAGCTGCGATTGCTCGCTACAGAGGAGAGGAAATTCATGAGTAATTTTGCAAATGCCTTTGCTAATGGCAAAGCTTTCATTCCTTTCATTACCTGTGGTGATCCTGATTTAAGTACTACTGCAGCTTGCATGAAAGCAATGCAAGATGCTGGTGCCGATATTATTCAGCTGGGCATCCCATTTTCTGATCCTGTAGTTGAGAGCCCCTCTATTCAGGCAGCAACTATGCGTGCCTTGAAACATGAACTGACTACTGATGACATCTTTGAGTTTGTTGAGAACGTTAGAAAGGATGTTCATATCCCAATCATGTTCATGACTTACGCTAACACTGTCTACAACTACGGTATTGAGCGTTTCATGGAGCGTTGTGCCGATGTTGGCGTTCAGGGCATGGTACTTCCTGATGTGCCTTTAGAAGAAAAGGATGAGTTTGATGCCAGTGCTGAGGTACATGGCGTCGATATCATTAGCTTAATCGCACCATCGTCCGTAGGTCGTGTGGCATCGATTGCTGAGAGCTCTAATGGCTTTATCTATGTTGTATCAGGATTAGGCGGCAATCAAAGTCGCGAGAAGATGATTGAAGACATCAAGGGTATTGTTGCTACTATCCGCGAGCACACCTCCATTCCATGTGCTGTCGGTATTGGTATCACCACCCCTGAGCAGGCTGTGGAGATGGCGTCCTTATCAGATGGTGCCATTGTGGGTAGCGCGATCATAAAGATCGTAGAACAATATGGAAAAGACGCTCCAGAGCATGTTGGCGCTTTCGTCAAGCAAATGAAAGACGCGCTTCGTTCCATGAGCTAATTTAGCTACAAACCACAAAAACAGCTTATTGCTGTTATTGCTCTTATTTATTAGGCCCGCATATGCGGGCCTTTCACTTTATAGGTGGCTATTGTAAATATGGTTGATCTTTTGGTAACTACAAAGAGCAATTAAGAGTTATTGATGGGATAAATAGGGCTAGAAGCTTGATTAAAGGCTACAGCTTGTAAGACAAGTGTAAGCTCACTGAATGGTTTTGCAAAACCTTGCAAATAGGATATGTATCTTGTTTTGAACCGTACAGAGCGAACAGAATTAGTGGATTTGAGGGTATTTGTGCCTAAAGATAGTGCGTGGTGCATGCAAGGGCATTAATTAAGAAATGCCGTATATATCAAATTCTGTAAAAAAGTGCTTCAACTCTTTGCAAATAGATCTGCAAAAGATAAAGTTTATCGCTATAATTGAATCGTTTTCTCAACTAGGTGAGTGCGACACGCTCATCAAGCTAGAAGAAAAACGATGTTAGGATTTTAGTCAATTAGGTATCGCATAATGATCTATTCACACGAAGTAGAGCAAATGTGCACTGTTAAGAAGGGTGCATACCATGGACCTGCCCCAATCCCTGAGGAGGGTAAGTGGGTTCAGGCTAAAGAAATCAAAGATATCTCTGGTTTAACTCACGGTGTGGGCTGGTGTGCTCCTCAGCAGGGCGCATGTAAGCTTACCCTTAACGTTAAAGACGGTATCATTGAAGAAGCCCTGGTTGAGACCTTAGGCTGTACAGGTATGACTCACTCAGCTGCTATGGCTTCTGAGATTTTACCTGGCAAGACCCTGCTTGAGGCTTTAAATACCGACCTCGTGTGCGATGCTATCAACACCGCTATGCGCGAGTTATTCTTACAGATCGTTTACGGTCGTACCCAGACTGCTTTCTCTGAGGGTGGTCTTCCAATCGGTGCTTCCTTAGAAGACTTAGGTAAGACTCTGCGCAGCCAGGTTGGTACCATGTTCGGTACCAAGGCAAAGGGCGCTCGCTACCTCGAAATGACCGAGGGTTACGTAACCCGTTTAGCTTTAAACGAAGACAATGAAATCGTTGGCTACGAGTTCGTAAACTTAGGCAAGTTAATCGATACCTTAAAGGCCAACCCAGAGATCAAGGGTTCCGAGGCTATTGCCAAGGTTAAAGGTCACTATGGTCAGTTCGATGACGCTGCCAAGTACATTGACCCAAGACATGAGTAATGAGGTGTACTAAAAATGGCTTTATTTGAAAGTTATGAGCGTCGTATTGACAAAGTAAACGCAGCCTTAAACGAGAACGGTATTGCTAACCTCGAAGAGGCTCACAAGATTTGTAAGGATGCTGGCTTCGATCCATACGAGATCGTTCGCGGCATTCAGCCAATCGCCTTTGAGAACGCATGCTGGGCCTATGTTGCTGGTGCAGCTATCGCTTTAAAGAAGCAGGTTAAGAGCGCTGCTGACGCTGCTGATGCTATCGGTATCGGTCTGCAGGCTTTCTGTATCCCTGGTTCCGTTGCTGAAGACCGTAAGGTTGGTATCGGCCACGGTGGCTTAGGTGCAATGTTATTACGCGACGAGACCAAGTGCTTTGCTTTCTTAGCTGGTCACGAGTCTTTCGCTGCTGCTGAAGGCGCTATCGGTATTGCCCGTAACGCTAACAAGGCACGTAACACTCCACTGCGCGTTATCTTAAACGGCTTAGGCAAGGACGCAGCTCAGATTATCTCCCGTATCAACGGCTTTACCTATGTTCAGACTCAGTTTGACTATGCAACTGGTGAGCTCAAGATCGTTAAAGAGATCCCTTACTCAAAGGGCGAGCGTGCTAACGTACGTTGCTTCGGTGCTGACGATGTTCGCGAAGGCGTAGCAATCATGCACCACGAGGGTGTTGACGTTTCCATTACTGGTAACTCCACCAACCCAACTCGCTTCCAGCACCCAGTAGCAGGCACTTACAAGAAAGAGTGCGTAGAACAGGGCAAGAAGTACTTCTCAGTAGCATCTGGTGGCGGTACCGGTCGTACCTTACACCCAGACAACATGGCCGCTGGTCCTGCTTCATACGGTATGACCGACACCATGGGTCGTATGCACTCTGACGCTCAGTTCGCTGGTTCTTCATCAGTTCCTGCTCACGTTGAGATGATGGGCTTCTTAGGTATGGGTAACAACCCAATGGTTGGCGCAACTGTAGCTATCGCTGTTGCTGTAGACCAGGCTTTAAACAAGAAGTAAAAATACCTAATTGAAATAAGAAAGAGATGTATATACATCTTCTAATACTAAAGGGCCGCAAGGCCCTTTTTTATCGCCTCAACAAACCTCAACAAAATTACTCCCTCAACCACTTCCCCACCAATTATCAAAGACCGAAGTTTGCAGCCCGTCTCAATCTCTGCCATACCACCACGATTAAGCTATATCAAGCCTAGCTTTACGCCCACGACTAAGCTCTAACTCTGCTCTTGTTAGTGCGGTCATATCTTCATCGGTACCATAAGGCAACAGCGCTATTTGCTCTAAGTAAGCTAAACAAGACTTGTATGCATCGAAGCTGTCGACCATGCCCTTTAATCTTTTCAATAAACTTGCTTGCATACTAAAACCAATTATTAGCAACCATGTAAGAAAAAATCAAAGTCCAGCTGCAGCCAACTAACTGCAATAAAAAGCACTTTTCACAATCACAAATGCATTAGCTATCTGCCACATAGACTTAACAGGCAAACATTTCGCTATCGCAGCATAGCCTGGCTGGCTATGCTTTCGCGACAGAATCATAGCCGTGACAGGGCATGCCTTTGCTGCCGGATCATAGCCATGCGGCCACGATGGTATTGATGTAACTTTAGTCGTTAGGATCAAAAAAGGCACCGAAGACTCCTCCGATGCCTTTTAGCTTTCCATGTATTGTCTACAATCGTATTCTGTTTCACATGTATTAAAGCTGTCGCCTTTATTTGAGGCAGAGACTGGGCCTTAATGCATGATGCACCTTATTCAGGGACGCAGATTTTGCCCTTTGCAATCAGAATGGAGGTTCTGACGAAAAGGTAAGTAATGAGCAGGGCAAAGAGGCCCCATAAGGTGTAGTCAATTAAGTTCAGCACTGATAGGTATTCTGGTGCACTAAACTCCGGCACTAACTTCTTGGTAGCTAAGATAAAGGCTGCTACAGGGAATGAGTAGGCCCATGCTGATAAGAAGAAAGGTGCCTTGATAAAGCGCTTAATGTTTGTAAGTAAGAATACAAACACAAACCATGCAATGCCGTAGAGCATCAGTACCACTGGGCTTGAGTGAGCGCCTGGCGCTGCATAGTAATGATCAATTGCGTGATATGACAGGGCAGCTACTGATGGTGGTGCTAGCATAATGCACAGCATCGGTACTAACTTTGGTGGCAGTGGATCGTGGAATACCAAGCGGTAAAGCAAAATGGTAAAGAGCAAGATCCAGAAGATAAAGCCAATTGGATAGGCAATGGTTGAGATAAAGCCATAGCCAAGTTGAGTACCTGCCATTGGCACAATCAGAGGGCCAGCAACCGGAATAAACCAAGCAGGGTTGACGTGATTGATGCTAAAGGTCTTATGGACTAAAGAGTACAGAACAAACAAGGTTAAGATGAGCTGTAAGGTACATCCTGCAAGCCACAGATAAACAGCAAAGTCATACTTAAGCCATACTGATGAGAGCAGCAGTAAGCTAATTGAGAATGCAGGGAAGAAACTGAGCTTTACTGGATGATTAGCCTCCTCCACTACTGCCTGAGGATACTTGATGATCTTAAGGGCATAGAAGAAAGTTAAGATCACAAAGACAGCTGAGGCAAGCAAGGCAGTTATAAGATCGAGAGTTTCATTACCTACAACAGCATGGCAGGTGAGTGAAAAGCCCGCAAGACCCATCACAATAGCAAACATGTTGATAGGCATATGCTTGAGCTTTGATTCAGGGATAGCAGCCTCCATTGGCTTAATTGTCTCTTGAGTCATACCGATACCTTTTCGATGCAAATGCAAATGATTGGTGAAGGTGTAAGATCTTGCATGATTGTTACCGTCATTATGGAGACAATTCGATGGGCAGGGACTTGCACAAAACAAACAAGATAAGAACACTGCAAAATAATCAGCTAAAGCATAAGCAGCATGTCATGCAGCTCTTATCTTCATAAAAGATCGCTAAGTAAGCCAGAGCACCTTTAAATGTGCATATCAACTATCTAAAGCACCACTCAGCCAAACTAGATGTTTAGCAGCATGCTAATTAAACGGCTTCATAAGTTTCTTATGGCTGCCTTTTTCGTATATCGCCAAGCAAAGTCGTATTTAGGCTTTGCCTACGAAGCAATGAACAACTTACTAAAATCACTCATGGCTTCAAATTAGTTTCCATTGTAAAACAAATAGATTTCCAATGGAAACTAATGCTATTGGACATGAAAACAAATATCATTTGCAAGTTACTTTTGAGGACAAAACTGACCCTAAAACACAGAGAAAAAGCAACGCTATCCGCCCAAAAATCCTTATTGCATCAGCATTTCTCAGCTGCAACGACCTTACTTTTGCAACAACAAAACATTTTGATAAAGTTGCACCTTGATGCCATCACGATGCACAAACAGCACTATGTCCACGCTGCCAATTCTTTCTCAAGAGCAATTAACGGCAAAATAAAAGCACGTTGAAAACATCAAAGCCCATAGCCTGAAACCTTGAACCGTAGAAAAGGGAGACTCTCTCTAAGCAGCATATTGGCGCATACCTCAGATATGCGGATTCATTACTCACAAGCTACTGCAGCAAAGACTTACTAATGCAAGATGAGGTTAATGTAGCGATCGAATCTATGCTACTGAGGCGATGCTAAGAAAGGCATTGCCAGCATCAGTGCGCAAGTCCATGCATGGAATGGATTATGAGCTTTATCAAGACCAACGTAACTGCCGGCTTTAAGAGAGCTATTGCTGAGATCTTGCGTCATATAAGCAGTGCTAGTACTAAGATCGTATCAGTGGCCATGATAAGTCTTAACTCAAAGTTATAGAGAGCGCTGTAGCTGATGAGTGAGGGTCTTGAGTAGGTAGCTGAGCGATCTGCAGTAAGGTAGAGCTGATGATTTTGAGTGCGTGGAGTTGGCTGCAGCTGCAGCTTGCGGGCACAAAAAAAGGCCCTGATGGCCTTTAATTGTTGCGTTGATACGCTTGATGTGAATAGGACTGATGGTACAAGAGATGACGTTACCATATTAAGCTCCTTGAACCAGGAAGTTCAAGGTGGGAAACCTGTGGCTCGCTCGGCTTCTCAAGGGACTGCCTAAGTAAACTTAAACAGTTTAGGCGTGCTCATCGGAACTCAGGAAGATCTCCCAATCTAGTAATATCGGCTCAGGGCAATACAGGCTGGCGTTCATTCGAGACACCATCAGCCTAAGTTCATAATAGCATATCACCGTCTGAATACAAGTATTCACGGGCTTTTTATAGGTAAATAAATCCCTTGTATTGAGGGCCATTGCGCGATAAGATTGATCTGTTACGCGCTGCAAAATAGCTTGTCTTTCCGCTTTTTGTAAGGCTATCTTAGTACATATTATGTACAGTATTCATGATGCAGGATGTGCTATCGGGCTAATCGTCTTATATGTCTACAACCATATTATTTAGTCTGTAGACCATCGACTTCCGCCCTGACGTCCGATAGTAGTGTTATCACTTAGCTAATCTGTCTCTTGTTAAGGTATATGGAGCTGTCAACATGGCTTTAACGAATGCATTAACAGGAAGTGTGATGCAATTTACCCTCGCAACCGTGCTTGGTGATCTAATTGCCTTCATTCATGGCCATACCATCTTAGGACTCATAACTCCCAAGGATATTGACCTCTTTAAAGACAAACTTGCCGCACTCCGCCCTCAACCAGTACCTGATGTAAGCTTTTGTGAAGATCTTGATGCTATGGAAACTGCATTGAGATTAAGAGAGGCTTTAGGCCGTATCTTTGGCGCGGTACCTCAGTTCAAAAAGTACGTGTATGTCTTTCCAGGGCAACACCCTTATGCAGCTATTTATGCAGAAAAGAGAGACCCTCAAGAGTACGTAGCGCAAATTGACTATGCCTATCTAAAGTCTCTTACTCCCATGAGTGCGCGTACCTTAAGCGAGCTTAGTTCACTGATCCCAAAAGTAGACTGCACTGTTCTATCTGGTGAGCAGCTTGGAAAAATCCAAAATTTTTTGCATACAAACTTTTTGAGCACACACCCACGCTTGATTAGCTATTCAGACTTAGCGATTCTCTCTCATCCTAAGTTATCTAAAGAAGAGGGCAGCAAGTACACTCGTAGCGCAGCCACTGCCATGTCTAAAAATCCAGTACTGCTCTTAGTGCCATGCCATCTAGTCATCAGCAAGCCGCTTAATGATGAGTTCAGGCTGCAGCTCAAGAGCAATCCAAATGCCGTGCTCAAAGATGCTGGTAAGTTTCGACTCGGCAGCGATATAAAAAGCTATTTGATGTATCGCTTTGGCATCAACGTTAAGCGTCCAGCCTAAAGCTTTTGAAGCTTGTTATTCAAGCATGCTGTTTAGGCAAGCTATTCATGCAAGCTATTCATGCGGTCACGCTAGAGCAGAGATAATAGTGCCATCAAAGCACTCATTACGGGTCAAAAATTCATCTTGAGTACATGCTGACAAGACTTAGCTTGATTGTAGCCATTCATTGACATCATGTTGCAGATGCAGATAGCAAAAGACCGCCAGTAGGCGGTCTTGTAAAAAGCGGTGCAAAGCTTACAACAGCAATAATATTTCTAGTCAATACCATTTAGCTTAGATGCTGTAATCGCAGCAGGGAGCATGCTTAACTGTTAAAGGCGCTTTGGTGCTTGCCGTTAATGATCTTCAGGGGCTATTGCAATGGTATGTGCATGAGAGCAGGGGCTATTGCTAGCTTTACTTACTTGCTTTCAGTAGTAGTGGCTTGCTGTTCCAAAAAAGTTGTTCAAAGTTAAACATCCTTATTGGACTTATCCGCACTCTGTTGACGGCATAGGTGGTTAGTATCCT
>NZ_AXWV01000047.1 GCF_000482845.1 Anaerobiospirillum succiniciproducens DSM 6400 | reverse complement strand
GTTACTAACTTTTTTCAAAAGAAATACGAGGCGTAATCCGCATATATATCGGGTTAGCCTCGATTTTTTTTAAAGAGTTTTGATAAACTCAGGTAGTGATGTTCATGCAAGATGTTGCTATAAGCCTAGCTTATATTCACCTCAATGTATGTATGAGTAGATAAGCACAAGAGAGCTTAAGAGCTACGCTCTTGGACATGGCAGAAGAACGGAACCATTTTAATAATACGCGCAATGACACACTGTAAATTTGACTAATGACTCAGTTTTCCTACCTAGAACACACCCTTTGCATCCTCATGGTTCAAAGTGAGCGCTACTTCTCAAATTAAGCATTGACCATACTTAAGATCGCAACTGGGTATTGGCAAATTTCATATTGTGAAAAGCTTATTAAATCATTACAATCGGAGCGTAATTTTGGGTATAACCACCCATTTGACAGGCGCTAGAGCGCTATAGAATTTTCTTTGCGTGAAGCTCCACTTAGCTTTGGATTCCAAGGTTGAACTACCAACTTCACGACTATAGGTTTTTATATGAAGTTACTTGTACTTGCTACTGCAACAGCCGCTCTTTTGTCTGTAGGTTGCCAATCTGGTGTTACTTTTGACTCCAATTTAAATCCTGAGAACTTCACTGAGTATGCTAAGCCTGCATCAGTAGATGTTTTTACTAAGGATTCCATTCTTGAGCATCGCTACCACTCTTTAGGTATGGTCGCTGGTTTAGCTTGCCAAGAAAGTGAGGATGACTACATCGCAACTGAGGCTGATGCTCGTACTGATGCCAAGATCAAGACTGCAGATTTAGGCGGTAATGGTGTAGTTTTTGGCAAGTGCATTCGTCTTGAGCGTACTGATGCGTGCGTAGTTTCAGTAACCTGCTATGGCGAGGCTTTCAAGGTAGACGACTCTTTCAAGCAGCAGTCTAAGTAGCTCTACCATAGGCAAAGCTCGAATTTAAAGGCAGCATACAGCACCTCTTTAAGAGGTGCTATCAAGAGCTTTTAGATGCGCATTCAGACCTCTTTAGGAGGTGCACTAGGCGCTTTTAGATGCGCATGCAGGGCTTTTGAGGCGCTCTCACCATACCCTAGCTCATTTTGGCATGGGTTAAATAGACAAGCACTGAGAGTGCATAGGATAGCCTGTAGTAAGTACAGGCTGCTTGTATTTTTAGCTTGCTGCTTTAGTGGCAAGATCTCAAGGCAGATGTTTATGGACACTTTTAATCTTGAGCCAATAGGAGTTATCCATACTCCATATGGTCAAAAGTTTGCTGTGCCACGCCAGCCAGGTCTTGCTGCAGCTGTAGCTTGTGAAATTGAGCTACTCCCACCTTATTGCGATCCTCAAGCCTGCATCGGTCTTGAAGGTTTTAGCCATATCCATGTGATCTTTATTTTTGATAAGGTTGAAGTGGATAAGTTTAGGCCTATGATTAGACCGCCACGACTTGGTGGTAATCAAAAAGTAGGATTATTTGCTTCAAGATCGCCATTTAGACCATCAAGATTAGGTCTGTCTGTTCTCAAGCTTGAAAAGGTAGAAAACCGTAACGGCAAGACAGTGCTTCATGTGCTCGGTGCTGATATGGTCGATGGCACTCCGATCTTAGATATCAAGCCATATATTCCATTTGTCGATGCTCTGCCTGATGCAGTAGGCGGCTTTGCTCTAGAGCCTCCTAAGCTTAAGCAAGTTACATTTACCTTAGAAGCTGACGCACTTATAACTAAGCTTAAGCTTGATAAAGCCTCACTTATCGATATCCTTGCCCAAGATCCACGTCCGGCTTACAAAGGCACTGAGGACGATAAGCCTTATTTTGCTCTTCTTATGGGCTACAACATCAAGTTCACCGTCTCAGGTGAGATCGTCACCGTACTTGATGTCCTTCCGGCAGAAAACGCCACGCAACAGTAAATAGGCTAAATCGGCGCAAGAATAAATAGCCTGATATGGCCATGCAGCTGTAAATAGGCTAAAAATCCGTTGCAGCAGAAATAGGCTAAAGGCGCACCGCAGTTATTTTTTAATTTGCAAAACTCCGTTGCAGCAAGATGTACTTGTCGGGTTCCTCTCAAGCGATATGCCATCGATCTCCTTGCTTATCAAAGCATCCTAATACGCACTTAGGAGGATAGCCCCTTTATTTTGCATACTATCTATCGGCTAAACATCACACTTTTGTTTTAATGATCGCTTTTTGCCGTTCATTGAGATCTTTAGATGCTTACTCAAAGCTATAATCAGTAGGAAGCATGTCTGTCACATTTGGCAAGCTTGATGTTAGGACTTTTAAGCACGCGAGGCACCGTATGAGCAAGTATAAGCATTTGCTTTTTGATTTAGATGGCACCCTGGTTGATACTTTTGAGGCCAATCTTAGTAGTGTCATTGAGTTACTTGATCGTAACAAGCCTGGACATGGCATGTCTCGTGATGACTTTATTAAGTTCTTTGGCTTATCTGGTCCTACCTGTTTACGTAAGCTCGGCGTCAATGAGATCGATATCGATGCGTATATGGCTGAGTGGATTAATTTAGTCCGCGCTAAGAGTCACATGTATAAGCTCTTTAATGGTGTGGTTCCTGTCATGGAGTGCTTAAAGTTTCGTGGATACCACATGTCTGTAGTGACTTCACGTACCCGTGGTATTACCTTAGGCGGTCCACTTGGTGGTGATATGCCTGATCCGCTGCGTCAGTTCTTAGATATGTCGATCTGCGCTAATGACGTGCCTAATCCCAAGCCTGCTCCAGACTCTTTACTGCACTATATGAAAGTAACTGGTGCTAAGCCTGAGGAGATCTTATTTATTGGTGATGCTGCAACTGATCTGCAATGTGCTGATGCTGCCGGTGTCGACTTTGCACTTGCCCTGTGGGATTATCGCGGCAATGACCATCTTTACTGCAAGCACTATCTTAAGACCCCATGGGACTTAGTTTCTGTAGTAACCCAAAAGGAAGCTGAAACTGATCTTGGTGCACAGATGCATAAGTGGGCGCGTGAGATTAACGCTATTGGTCAGATTGGTCTTACCTTTTCACAAGATCGCTTTGATCAAGAGCGTTATAGCCGTCTGCAGGATATTGCAGCGCAAATGGCAGCTTACTATGTGGGCGTGGATGAGAAGATCATCAGAAAAGAATGGACCATGTCTGGCTATAAAACTCCACAGTTAGACACCCGTGCAGCCATCTTTGATGATCAGGATCGTATCTTATTAGTTAAAGAGGCTCTCTCTGGTAAGTGGAACATGCCAGGCGGCTGGTGTGATGAAAACATGACCATTATGAAGAATGTGGTCAAAGAGGTTAAAGAAGAGGCGGGTATGGATGTCCATCCTATCCGTCTTATCGCCATCCACGATAAGAGTCGTCACAATGATAAAGAATGCCTCACTGGTACTCTAAAGGCTTTTGTTGAGTGCTCAGCAGGCCCAGGTGAGTTTGTACCAAATGCAGAGACAGTTGAGCGCCGTTTCTTCTCACTTAACGAGTTGCCTGTTAAAGACTTACGCACTTCTACTAATACCTTAGAGCAGATCATGATGTGTTTCTCTTGCCATAAGGATCCGCTGTGGCGTGCCGTAGTGGAGTAAGAGCAAGTTAGCTACTTTGCTGCCAAATGATGCACTACAAAGATCGTGGTAGTAAGGTAACACTGAGTGCATGCTAGTAATTGGGGTGGAGACTGTGCAAAACAGTGCAAGACGAAAAATCACGCTCCATTGTGTTTATGATGTTGGTATTACTCTCTAGAGTTTTATGTCTAGACAGTAGTGAGCTTACATTTAGTGGCTCGTTGCGTGGCAAGACTTATTAATATTAATGCCTAAGAGCAATTAACAGAGCCATAACATCAATATTAGTTTCAACGTGCAATACTTTACTTGGGAGCGTATATGCGTTTTTTAGTTGATCTTCATACACATACCGTAGCAAGTGACCATGCTTACAGCACGATCAATGACTATGTGCTGCAGGCTGAGAAGAATGGTATTGCAATGTTTGCTACCACAGATCACGGCCCTGATGTTGAGGATGCACCTCATCCTTGGCATTTTGGCAACCTTTGTGTTATCCCTCATGTAGTAGATAAGATTGCGATTTTACGTGGCGTTGAGGCTAATATCCGTGCTGACGGTACTATTGATCTTGAAGATAAGTACTTAGAGCGCCTGGACATCGTTTTAGCTGGCTTCCATCCAAACTTAGATCCATCTAATGCTGATGAGCACACCAAGCTTTTAAAGCAAGTTATTTCCTCAGGTAAGGTCGATATCATCACTCACTTAGGTAACCCAAGATATCCAGTGCATTTACGCGAAGTGTTATCTTGTGCCAAGGAGCATAACGTAGCAATCGAGCTTAACTCCTCATCTGGCGTTAATACCCGCAAGGGCAGCCACAGCAATTGCGTTGAAGTAGCAAGACTAGCTAAAGAGATCGGCAACGTTATCTCTTTAGGCTCTGATGCCCACGTTTGCTATTTCTTAGGCAACTTCAAGGCAGCTGAGGCTGTGATTGAAGAGGCAGGCTTAGGCTACGATCAAATCATTAACACTAGCCCAATGAAGGTATTAGACTTCCTTGAGTCTCGTGGTCGTGAGCCAATTGAGTCACTGCACAATCTCTTTACTCTCTTCTAAACAAATACACCCATCATATCGCCACATAATGGCATAGCATTTAGCTAATGAGTTTGGGTTATATATGGCGGTTTGCTGATGCAACCGCCTTATTTTTTCTTGCTAAAGCAACACAAGTTTGTCATTACAATAGCAAGTCCAAAGGCATAGCTATCTTAGTTAGTAAGCTTAAAGATGATGGGCAAACGCAGGGTATAGTCCTCTTTTACCTGTGGGAATGAGGCGCTTGCGCGAATGATAGTTTGCTTAGCTGCATCATCAAGCTCGGCAGAGCCGGTGCTTCTAAGTAGGCGTAGTCTTCTTAGCTGCCCTTGTCTTGTGTAGGTAAATTGCACTATAGCAGCCCCCTCTTCACGCATCATACGAGCTCTACGTGGGTAGAGTAAATTGCTATCGATTGCCTGTTTGATTTTGGTCAGTACAGGGTGCTGATCGCGGCCTAGAATCAATACTTGTTCGGATGAAGGCCCACTACGCATTGCTACATGCTGTCTATGCGCATTGGCAGGCGGCTCTTTCAAGTGCGCTGTTTGCATTGCTCTGTCACGACGCATATGGCGCATCTCATTAACCTTACGCTTATGCTCCATCTTGCGCTCATGCCTGCGTTCAGCCTTAGCCATGGCTTTCTTATGCTGTTAATTGCTCTTGCATTACAGGTTGTGGTATTGGCTCTGGATCTGGTATCTCTTGCTGTGGCTTAACAGCGTCAATTTGCTTTTGTTCTTGCTCCTCGGGTGCTGGGGGTGTCTCATCAGAGCTTGGTGCAGGAGGATTATCAACATTGCCAAATTGCTCTAGGCTTAGAGCAATAGAGGGGCTGCCAACATCAAGCTTAGTTACGTTAGGCTCATAGATGAAATAACTATAGGCTGCAGCAACGCTTGTCAACATTTCTTGCACAATTATCTTTTACAAATGCCGCGAGGGTGTTTTAGTACATAAAACCATAGGCATCATTTAGATAGCAGTAGAGTTATAGAGATGATGGTAGTTAGCGTAGCTACGCACTATGTTTATTGACTATAGTGTTTTGTATGTAGTGCCGTATGAAAACTAGTAAAGATGTGCAGTTATCTCAAGATGCTATTGGGTTTAGTCAATGGATTTGTTAGATTAAGTGTGTGTGGGTACGTATCTTATCTAGCATTGCTTAAGATAGAGAGCGCGAAAGTAACCATCTTAATTTGCTATCTCTGGTAGCACTGGTTCTTAACAGATGCATAGCTTGCGTACTTCACATGCTGCATAAAAAAATGCGCAAAGCTTGCGTACATGAGAAGAGTACAAAAGCGCATAGCTAGTGTACCCATCAAGAGACTTTTTATTTAAGCGCTTGCTAAGTAAAAGAAAAGTTTGAGCAAAGCGTTATTCAAGTCTCAATTTAGCTACCAAAGTAGTAGTTAAAAGGCTTTAGTGCGTTAAATTCTAATTGGAGTTTAAGCTTAAAAGTTTCGAATAATAGCTTTGAGTCTGATCTAGATTGTGCTGCCGCCTTTAATGGCGGTAATGTTTATAATTTATCCGTGCTGCGAGCTTACGGATGCATCGATAAGATGTTGGCAAAATATGAGGATTGGCCATGGAATTACATCACTTTAGCCACAACATTCAGCTATGGAAGATGAATCATAAGTGTGCTGGAAAGATCATGCGCCACTACATTGAAGAGGAATACGAAGATTACACCTTTGCTACTGGCAGCATTAAGTATTTAAAGCAGATGCAAATGCTCCATACTGAGCTGTTTAGAGTGCCTATGCTCAACTGGCTCGTATGGCTGTACCGTTTTAGATCTCCAGAGTTAGTCTCTGTAGCTTTAGACAAGGAAGGCAACCTCGTAGGTTATGAGTGCTTCATGTTTAATGACGGAGAAGTTAAAGACAACATTCTGCATGGTCTGTTCGTTGGTGTTACAGAGCGTGTTCAGGGTAAAGGTATCGCTACTGCACTGCGTCGCTTCTCCATTAAGACCTATGATTTTGGCAACCTCAATGCTTTATCAACTGTAGCATTAGTTGACGATATTAAGGCCTTACGTTCTGCGCAGAAATCAGGTTATGGCATTGAGAAGCAGTCCTTAAAGCCATCAGGTCACTACTTAGTTAAGCGCCTTACTTTAGGTCGCTAATTTACCTATCACTACAAAAATATTTGTAGTCTGCATAAACGAAAAAAGCGTCTTAACGACGCTTTTTTCATGTCTGTACATAGCGCAAATGCTGCTATGCACAGATGAGCCTCTTGTAAGAATTATCTTACTTAGAAACCTTCTTGAACTTGAGACGGTGTGGCTGAGCCTCTTCACCGAGCTCTTTCTTCTTCCAGGCTTCGTACTCAGTGTAGTTACCCTCGAAGAAGCGTACCTTACCCTCATCACCGTAGTCGAGGATGTGGGTTGCAATACGGTCTAAGAACCAACGATCGTGGGAAATAACCATTGCTGAACCTGGGAACTCTAATAAAGCGTTCTCAAGTGCACGTAAGGTTTCAACGTCGAGATCGTTAGTAGGCTCGTCTAAGAGTAAGAGGTTACCGCCAACCTGCAGAAGCTTAGCAAGCTGCAGACGGCCACGCTCACCACCAGACAGATCGCCAACACGCTTTTGCTGATCAGTGCTCTTGAAGTTAAAGCGACCAATGTAAGCGCGAGATGGGATCTCGTAGTTACCAATACGCAGGATGTCTTGGCCATGTGAGATTTCCTCGAAAACAGTATTGTTATCGTTCATCTCATCACGGAACTGCTCTACGTATGCAGTTACTACGGTATCACCGAGCTTGATCTCACCTGAATCAGGCTTCTCAATACCAGTGATCATACGGAACAGAGTGGACTTACCAGCACCGTTAGGACCGATGATACCAACGATAGAGCCCTTAGGCAGAGTGAAGGATAAATCATCGATCAGTACTTGACCGTCATAAGCCTTAGACAGGTTCTTGACCTCAAGTACAGAGTCACCTAAACGAGGCCCTGGTGGAATGTACAGCTCGTTGGTTTCGTTACGCTTTTGATACTCAACAGATGAGAGCTCCTCAAAGCGCTGCATACGAGCCTTAGACTTAGCCTGACGGCCACGAGCACCCTGACGAACCCACTCAAGCTCGCGCTCGATGGAACGACGACGTGCGCTCTCAGTATTCTCTTCAATTTGCAGACGCTGATCTTTCTGCTCAAGCCATGAAGAGTAGTTACCCTGCCAAGGGATACCCTCACCACGGTCAAGTTCTAAGATCCAGCCAGCTACGTTGTCAAGGAAGTAACGATCGTGGGTTACTGCTACAACGGTACCTGGGTACTGGTGTAAGAACTGCTCAAGCCAATCAACAGACTCAGCATCAAGGTGGTTGGTAGGCTCGTCAAGAAGCAGCATATCTGGACGCTCTAAGAGCAGACGGCATAATGCTACACGACGACGCTCACCACCTGATAAAACCTTAATCTGACGATCAAAGTCAGGTAAACGCAGCGCATCAGCTGCACGATCAATCTGGCTGTCGAGGTTGTGACCATCGTGAGCCTGAATGATAGCCTCGAGCTTAGCCTGCTCTTTAGCTAATGCATCAAAGTCAGCGTTTTCATCGGCATACTCAGCGTAAACCTCATCGAGGCGCTTGAGTGCATCATTAACCTCGCCAAAAGCCTCCTGAATAACCTCTTTAATGGTCTTCTCTGGATCAAGCTTCGGCTCTTGAGGAAGATAGCCGATTTTAATGCCCGGTTGTGGACGTGCCTCACCCTCATAGTCCTGGTCAACGCCAGCCATGATCTTGATTAAGGTGGACTTACCGGCGCCGTTCAGACCAAGAACACCGATCTTTGCACCCGGGAAGAAAGACAGGGAAATGTTGTTTAAGATTTGTCTCTTCGGGGGCACAATTTTGCCCACACGATTCATAGTGAAAATGAATTGAGCCATATCACCCTCAAGTAATGAACAATCTCTTGATCTTATCAGTTTTGCAGCCTATAAGCCACTGCAAAAAGCCTAAGCTAGCACCTAATTGCCATAAAAACACCGTTTGAGACATATTTAGAAAGCTTTGTTCTACTTAGAGGTACTCCATAATTACAACAAGTAAGGCCACTAACTAGTCCTTAGCGTAACCTCATGTAAGGTCTCTGTGCCTTGAACATATAAATATGGGGCATTCAATTTAGCCAAGATCTAACTGAACTCTATATTGTTTTGCCATGATCGCCGTTAGTTGCCGCGCACTTAAGATCTCAAGATCTCAATTGCCGCGATCGCAATAGCGCAGTAACTCCTATAAATGCCAATTGGCAAGATCGTAGATAGTCTAAAAGTATGACGCTTATAAAGATCGCGGCAAAGATACTTTTGCTCACAGCAATATCGTTACATCATAAAGATGCTAGATCACGGCAAGATCGTCAAACAACAAAGATGCTTGCTCAAAGCAATATCGTTACATCATAAAGATGCTAGCTCACGGCAAGATCGCGACACATTTAAGCAGTAGTTAGCTGGCAAGATCATGACAGTAAGTGGCAACACATCGTTAATTTATGGCGGCAAAAACTAACGGCACACTCTATTAGTACGTGGATTATCTTTGCCAAGAGGTGATGAGTGTAATACTCATACTTTGCTTGTCGTGAATCATGCAAATATGAGCTTTAGCTAATTTGATTAAGTTTTTGCCTAGGATAGGGAGTGCTTTTTGAAATTTGGCACGTATAGTGCTTTATTGTGAGTAGCCCTGAAGCGATATGAGATTAATTTAATTCCAGGGCCCAGCGTAAGCTGGTCGATTCCCTGTCCAGGACTTGCTCCCGCACAGAAGAGAGCTGTGCGAGTGACAGGGTGTCACTGCAGATGATTCTGCTGTGTTCTCAGGCTTATATAGCCTGATATTAAAAATAGGGTTCAGATTATGCCATTATTCATTAACACCAACGTTTCTTCGCTGTACGCTCAACGTGCAGCGCAGCGTGCTAACGACGCGCTCGACATCTCTTACCAGAGATTATCCTCAGGTCTGCGTATCAATCGTGCTAAAGACGATGCAGCAGGCATGCAGGTTTCTAACAACCTTACCACTCAGCTTGATGGTCTTACCCAGGGTAACCGTAATGCTCAGGATGGTCTTGCTTTTGCTCAGACTATCGAAGGCGCTTTAGACGAAGTTACCAACATGCTGCAGCGTATCCGTACCCTTGCTGTTCAGGCATCTAACGGTACCATGTCAGATCAAGACCGTAATTCTTTACAGGTTGAAGTAACTCAGTTAGCCGACGAAATTACCCGTATCTCCAACGATACTACTTTCGCTGGCGCAGACGTTTTAAACGGCAACGCCTCTATTTCCCGTTTCCAGGTTGGTGCAGACCCATCTTCCATCATTGAGATGGACTTACGTGACGGTACCGATATTAACGGTATTGTTAAGATGCTCGTTCGCTACACTGGCAAAGATGAATTTGCTAACCCAATGGTTACCGATCCAAATGCTCCAGGTGGCCATGATCCTATGCTGAAGTTTGAAGACATCTTCAAGAATAACGGTACTAACCCAGGTATTCGTGTTGAGAAGGCTTCTGCAGCTCAGGCAACCTTAGCCGGTATCGATGGTCTTATTAACGCCATTGACCGTAAGCGTGCTGAGCTTGGTGCTATGCAGAACCGTCTTGAGGCTACTGTACGCAACCAAGAGTCTGTTAAGGAAAACGTTGCATCTTCACGTGCAACCATTCGTGATACCGACTTTGCTGAAGAAACTGCTAACTTAACTCAGCAGCAGATCATTCAGCAGGCTACTGCTACTATTCTTACTCAGGCCAATCAGCGTCCACAGATTGCCCTGTCATTAATGCAGAAATAGTATCTAAAGATTCTGAACTCTTATTATTCGTAGTTATTTGGCATGCTTTATTGCATGCCATATTAGTTGCGATCCCTGCCATCGTGCCGCATAGGTACGGTGGTTTTTGCGTTTGTGCGTAAGTGCAAACACGCCTCTCTCTATATCAGGCCATTACCAACCTGATCCCCTCATAATCCTCTCATATAGCCCTTTCTAATACTTACTAATAGAGCTCTGCTCATAGGCCAGATCTACGCTATCCTTACTCTTTCACGCTACGTGAACAACACTGTAGACAAAGTACATATGCCACTAGAGGCTTTATATATTCCTAGCTCCTTATCTGGATTGCAGTTGTTGAAGATCGTAGGTCGGACGCTGTTTTAGTGGTGTTGACGTTTGGGTTTTACGCGCCCTGAAAACAACAAGCCCCGGTAAGGCATCGACCTTACCGGGGCTTGTTGATTCAGAATTCTGTCTGGTGGAGGTGGTGGGATTTGAACCCACGTCCCAAAAGACTCTACCGTCAGTACTACATGTTTAGACTTCTCTTTGATCTTAGTACCGGCTGCGGAGAGTCACGCCACCGAGTACCCAGCTTGAAAAAATCTTTAATGCTTCCATCTCAAGCGGGACTTCCACACGAGCTGCTGAGAAACTGACACCGGCAATTTGCTAAGCGACAACAGCAGGGCTTATGCTCCGATGGCTTTAAGGCAGGTTATTAAGCTGCTAAAGCGTAGTTTTCGTCGTTTGCGACTATTTTAACGGATTTTTTAACGAGGCCAATCCACCCTCGACATGCACCTCGGGCTCGGTAACTTCCGGTCGAATCCAGAATCACCCCCACGAGTGCCCTGATTATAGGATTACTCTTATGTCTTTGCAAGCGTTTGCCATAAATTTCGCATTCTTGCAGTGATATAGCTTGCAAATGTTTAACTCAATTGAAAAATAATGCCCTGCGATCTTTTTGTAAATAAGTGGATACTGTATGCATCTAAGCTTTTGCTAAGAAAAAAGGATTAGGCTTTACCATGGACTTTTGACGAGTCTATGACTCCTTAGCATAAAGGCTCCTAAAGGCGCATTTATGTAGCTAAGTTTCTAAGATATGTAGTTAAGTGTCTAAGAAAATGTCGCTTAGGACTCTTTTATGCACGTTTTCAGGTAGTTTTACTCACATATGCCTTTGTGCATATCATCAAAGAGCTATTGTTGCTACAATTTACGCATTACTCGCTTGCATGCAGAATAGATTGGTCTTGTCTGCATCTTGCTACAGTTGCTTTTCAAAAATGGCTTGTTTGTTCTGATGGCTAGCTAATGTGGCGATATTCACATGGCATCAGCCTTAGCACATGCGTTAGTTGTTAGGATTATTTAGAGCGTCTTGTATTTGCTTGTTTAGGTGGCATCATGTCCGACAAATTGTTTAAGAAACTTTGGTCAAAGCATAGGCTTAAGCTAGCCCCGGCTCTTGCACTTGTCTTTTTGTCAGGATGTGTCTCTAATCAAAATGCCTTTAACCCACCTCTAAGCTCTGAGTTCTCAGTAAGTAATGATGATATTGTCTTAGTTGACATTGATCTTGTTGAGCGCGAGCAATATCAAATCCTCATTGGCCAGATGACCTCAATGCTCGGCAAGGGCGATCTTACCCACGAGCAAAAGGCTCAGATTCTCTATCAATTGGGCTTGCTCTATGACCGTTTAGGTATGGACGCAACTGCTAGAACCATGTTCATGAACTCACTAGTAGAAGTCCCAGACTATGCCCGTTCATATAACTTCTTAGGCATTTACTTAGCAAGCTCAGAGCGCTTTGCTGAGGCTTATGATGCTTATGATGCGGTGTTAGAGATTGACCCAAAAGAAGTTTATGCATACTTCAATCGTGGTATAGCTTTGTACTATGGCAATCGTGCTGAATTAGGCGTTCAAGATCTGGTTAAGTTTTATGAGCTAGACAAGAACGATCCTTTCCGTCTGGCATGGCTGTACATCTTAGATCGTGAAGTTGATGGACAAGAGATCGCTCGTCAAAAGTTAATCGAGCGACGCAATGCTATCGAAAAGAAAGTGCCATGGGGTCTTGAGGTATTAGACTTATTATCCGGCAAGATCTCTGGTCACGATCTGATTGAGTCAGTGCGTACAGCTAATATTGAGCCTTTAGAGCGTGCCCGCCGTTTATGTGAAGCATACTTCTACATGGCTAAAGAAGCTGCTTATAAAGGTGAGTATAAGCAGGCTTATGATCTCTTCCATCTGTGCCTTGCTACTAATGTCTCAGGCTATCTCGAGTATCGCTATGCACGTTTAGAGATCGCTCGTTTTGAGCGTATGGAGCAGGTGCAAAAGGCAGATCAGCTCGCCACAGAGAAACAAAAGGAGCGTGAAGAGCTCCTAAAGAGGCAAGCTCAAGAGGCTCATAAGTATTTTCAGATGCTCAATCAGAAGCGAAAAGAGTCTGAAAACAAGAAGAGTCAAGAATCCACCTTAGATAGCAGTAAGAGTGAAGACTCCACCTTAGATAGCAAAAGGACTCAAGACTCTAATTTAGATACCAATAAGACTTCAGCTAAAAGCTAAAGATCATTTTCATCTTGGTTCATGACACAGTTTGAGGTGTTTTATGAAGCGCTCATTCATCAATAAGATCGTTAACGAAGCAATTGAGTTTTCCAAAGCACAGAACTTAACCCTGCCTAAGTTTGCCTATATCACTGCTGAAGATTGGAAAAAACAAGATCAAGCATCATGGGCAGAGGTTTTTGATCTCGAGCTTGGTTGGGATGTTACCGATTATGGCTCTGATGATTTTTACAAAACCGGCACCTGTTTGTTTACCTTACGTAATGGTTCTGTAAGCGACTCTCGCTATACCAAGCCTTATGCTGAAAAAATGATGCTAATTGAGGATGGTCAGGTACTGCCTTATCACTTCCACAGTTATAAGATGGAAGACATCCTTAATCGTGGCGGTGGCACTTTATGCATTAAGTGCTATTGGGCAACTGAAGATAATCAGCTTGATGAAAAGCGCAAGGTCGAGATTTCTTTCGACTCTCAGAAAGTATGCTTTGAGCCAGGTGAGGTTATTCGTATTCCAGTAGGTTCAGGCGTAACCCTGCCACCACGTTTATATCACAGCATTTGGGCTGAAAACGGCAAGGTCATGAGCTGGGAAGTTAGCAAGGTTAATGATGACCACACTGACAACACTTACCTTGAGGGCTGTCCGCGCTTTAGCAAGATTGAAGAAGATGAGCCAATGCTCTGGTGTCTGTGTAATGAGTACGACAAGGTTAAGGTATAAGTAGCTTAGCTTAATCGCTTATCGTGAATGCTTATTAACATTAAATTTACAGCCCGCCTTGTGCGGGCTTTTTCGTATGGATTTTTGATAATCACTAGCCTCTTAGCATTGCTATTTTTAAGATCAAAACATGAGAGCAAGTGGCTGCTAAAAAGGTGTTAGGGCGCACGGAATTATCCTAGATATGATGGTAGGCTAAAAATTGCGCTGCATTTTGGCGCTATGAGTACATTTATCTAAGGGGGATCGTATGAGCTATGAGTACACTTTAGGTGTTGACCTTGGTGGCACTAAAACTGAGATCATAGCCTTAGATAAGCGTGGCAGCGAGTGCTTTAGAAAGAAGGTTGCCACAGTCAAAGCATCCTATGGTGACACAATAAAAACGATCTGTGCTTTGGTATTAGAGGCTGAGCAGCATTTATCTTGTAAGTGTCCTTTAGGCATAGCCATTCCTGGGGCGGTATCTGAGCACACTAAAAGGATCAAAAACGCTAATTCCTTTTGGTTAAACGATCAAGATCTTAAGGGAGACCTTGCTAAGTCTTTATCTAAAGATGAGATCTTCTTGGAGAACGATGCTAATTGCTTTGCCCTGTCGGAGGCAGAAGACGGTGCTGGTAAAGATTACGCTACTGTATGGGGTCTTATCTTAGGCACAGGCTCGGGCTCAGGTATTGTCATAAATAAGCAAGTTTTACGGGGACGCAATCTACTCTCAGGTGAGTGGGGTCATACTACCTTGCCGTGGCTTACTGATGAAGAGCGCGAGCTCTGGCGTGATGTTAAATGTTATTGCGCTCGTGACTACTGTATTGAGACCTTTGTTTCAGGTGTAGGCTTCGAGCGTGACTTTGCTAAGCGTAAAGGTGTGTTTGATCCAAACGCTTTAACCTTTGCCACCACAGGTAAGGACATTGTAGAGCTAATGGCAAAAGGAGATCATGATGCAAAGGCATGCTATGAGGCATATTTAGACAGGTTGTCGCGTGCCATTGCAGCTTTTAGTGGTTTTCTTGACCCTGATGTCATTGTCCTAGGTGGCGGTATGTCCAACGTTAATAAGCTGTATGAGGATTTACCAGATCGCGTAAGGCATTACATCTTTGGCGGCGAGTTTGATACTCCTATAGTGCCTAATGTCTATGGTTCTGACTCTGGTGTTAGAGGTGCGGCATGGTTGCCTTTAATGCATAGTGCTAAGGTATAGTGCTATCTATTAAGAAGCTCTAACAGTACTCATTACGTGCTTCTTTAGAGGAGATGACATACTAAAAACATAGCTTTTAACACATCAACTGATTTGGCCAAATGCATTGCCGCTTCGTTTGTCTAAGGAGTTTCTATGGATAATCCTATTGAATTGCAGTCTCAGTCAGGTGCTCTTTGTGCTGAAGTTGATCTCAACGGTGGCATGCTTGCTCGATTACAGCTTAAAAGAGTAGGCAAAAGGGCTATGGATTTATTGCATCGTGCGCCTTGGCTGGAGGATGATTATTTTAATAATGATCCAGGCTTATTTGCGCACTTGTCAGGTGAGTGGGTCTGCGCTCCATTTGGCTGGGTGCCAAAGGACAGCAAGCTCTTTAGCTCAACCTATGCACATGGTTTACCATGTCATAGCGCCTGGCAAGTAGACAGTGTTAGTGAAAGCAAAGTGGTGCTGAGCTATGTTTTCCCAGATGGTCACCCACTTAAAAACTTAAAGCGTGTTATTGAGCTCAAAGATGATCGTGTAGATCTTAGCTTCACTCTGATCTCAAATGAGCACTGCGAAGTTCCTTTGGGTGTACATCCATGTTTTCCTACCGATCATGAGCTCAATGCGTTAGAGCTTGAGGTAGCAGGTGATGGTATTGTCTATGGGGTCGATTGTGAGCCAGGTACAAGCCGTTTAGTTCCAGCAAAGGTATTTGAGAGCCTCAATAAAGTACCATTGAAGAGTGAATATATCGGCAAAGATGGTAATCAGGATACTGTAGATGCTACTAAGCTGCCATTTGCCTATCACACCGAAGAAATTGTACAAATGCTGCATCCAGAAGGCCAGGCGGTGCTTAACTATAAGAATAAGGGCTTACGACTGATCTTAAAGTGGGATGGCAGCAAGATTCCAACTTGTTTACTCTGGATGAGTAATCATGGTCGTAAGTCTGAGCCATGGAATGGTGAGAATTGCTGCTTAGGTATTGAGCCTATCGCTTCTTGCTGGGATTTTGGTGAGGAGTCATTAAAGGAGTCTAATCCAATCAAGGATCGTGGCGTAAAGACCGCAGTAAGTATTAAGGCAGGCGTGCCATTTACCTTTGATTACTCGATTGCCATAGAAGCTCTAGATTAAGAGTCATTCCTGATATCGAGCATGATGCTGCTGTTATCACGGGACTATTAACGCAGCAGGCAAAAGAAAAGCGCTATCAAAAAGAGTCGCAACAATGGCTCAATTTGATGGCGCTTTTTAATTAATAAGTAATTAAATCTTTAATTGACAAAATATTTATACAAAAAAATAAAAAAACAAAACTAAATTTACAAAAAAGATTACAAAAAGAGACAAAAGATTAGGAAAAAGATACAAAAAGATTAGGAAAAAGATACAAAAAGATTGGGAAAAAGATACAAAAAGATTAGGAAAAAGATACAAAAAGATTAGAAAAAAAATACAAAAAGATTAGGAAAAAATAGACAAAAGATTAGGAAAAAGATACAAAAAGATTAGGGAAAAATAGACAAAAGATTAGGAAAAAGATACAAAAAGATTAGGAAAAAATAGACAAAAGATTAGGAAAAAGATACAAAAAGATTAAAAAAAATAGACAAAAATAAATACAAAATATAATAAAAAATAAAAAAAGTATGTGCTTATGATAGTGCTTAGCGGCCAAAGGGACAAGTTATATGCTACAAAATTGTGACAAAGCCCCAAAATTTAGTGGTTAAATGCGTTTGGGGCTGCTTTGCTTTGATCTAGGCTTTGCGCAGCATATTAACTGCGTTGGCTATTGCCTTGAGGGCGGTGTCGATGTCTTCTTCGGTATTAAAGCGGCCGATGGACAGACGGATAGATGCCATAGCTAACTCATCAGAGTGGCCAGTCTCAGTTAGGATGTAACTTGGCTTAACCACACTTGACGAGCAGGCTGAGCCAGATGATACGGCTACACCACGGATAGTTGGGATTAAGAACTTTCCCTCAACCTTATCAAAGCTTACAGATACGATGCCAGGAAGATGAGGGGTGTCTGTACCTTCCATATAGCCATTGATATGAGCACCAGGTATTTCTTTAAGGCCTGCAATAAGACGCATCTTTAATGACTCAAGATGCTCACACACCTTAGTGCGCTCCTTTTGCATAATGGCAAAAGCCTCGCCCATAGCTGCGATCTGATGGGTAGCAGGGGTGCCACCACGCAGCCCCTTTTCATGACCACCGCCCGAGATAAGAGGATCAAGCTCGATATTGCTGCTACGCTTGAGATAAAGTGCACCAATACCTTTTGGACCATAGATCTTCTCTGGTGTAAGGGTCACCATGTCAACTAAAGAATGGTCTAAATCAAGAGGTATTAACGCATTGCTTTGTGCGCAGTCAGAGTGGTAGAGAGCACCGTATTTATGTGCAACTTCGGCTAAGGCATTGATATCGTTCATCGAGCCGAGCACGCTATTAGCCTGAGAGATGGAGACGAGAAATACATTCTCATCCATAGCCTCATCGAGCATTTCAGGAGTAATGGTGCCATCGGTGCGTGGACGAATAAGTTTGACTACAAATCCCTCGCACTCTAAAGCAGTAGCGCTTTCAATTACGGCCTTGTGCTCAATTGATGAAGTGATGATAGTCTTGCGCTTGTCACCTGCTTTGTTTAAGGCACGTGCTAGTCCCTTGATTGCAAAGTTATTGCTCTCGGTGGCTCCAGAGGTAAAGATGATCTCAAGAGGAGAACAACCAATAGCTAGGGCAATTTGGTCGCGAGCATTATCAATCACCTCAGCTGCTTGCCAACCATAGACGTGGTCTTTAGAGGCACTGTTACCAAAAATGCCCTCGTAAGAAAGGCATTTGACCATAGCGTCGATAACGCGCTGATCCATAGGAGTGGAGGCGGCGTTATCTAAGTAAACAGGTAGCTTTGGGGCTGTTTTAGCTTGCATGTTCTTCTCGAAATCTCATAGCGCCCATCAAGATGGGCTATGCAAAAATGTAGGCCTTAATGTTAGCAGGGGCTCTTGTTGGTAAAGTATTGAGCTTAACCAAGCTCTTTTGTCACAGTGCTATTCTTTGATATGTTCAATGGCGAGTTTTACACCCGCTGAAATATGGAAATCACAGAGCTTGTAAATGTTGCGGAGGCCTTGTCGTTTAACACTAACGAGCTTATGCATTCTTAATTGCGCTAGCTGATGTGAGGTTGCTGATACCGTGGAGTCACACTCTTTAGCGATCTCACTTACTGACAGCTGTCCGTGGCGCAGTAGCGATACGACGATCTTAAGACGGCTTGGATCTGCAAGAGCCTTAAAAAATAAGGACAGATCCTCAATATCCTCGTCAGAAAGCTCTTCAGTAAAAGCATGACTAATGTGATGGCAGCTTGGGCAAGTACAGGTACAAGTACACTCGATCTCGTCGCAATCTGAGCTGTCGACGACGTCTTCTTCAGTAAGTACTTGCTTATCAAGCACTTCCTTTTTCTTAGACGGCGCTTTCTTGCGCTTCTTACTTGTTTCGAGCATATACTTCTCCAGTGAGCTCAATAGGCCATCAAGACATGTTAGAGCTAAGCTGTGTTATTAACGACGGCGTCTATTTTAACGCATATGCACTAAAACTCATAAGCGCTGACAAATAGCCATAGTAGCGCGGGAGAATAAGTGCTTTTGTAAAGATCAGGAGCTTATGGGGTAGAGGGTTAAAAGATAATTGCTATTGCATTGGCGCGGGCGCTGCGATCTTAAAGTTACTAGCAACTGCAGCAAGGTTGTGGCTTAATCAGACGGTGTAGATATTGGTTATAAAATGGCAGCGGCAGGTTAGGTGTAGACAGGTGTTGGTCTTGTTTAGGCCGCTGCGCGAGAAGTAATTAACAGCAATTAACTATAGCGATACTTTAGTCGATAGAGTCTGGGATCTCATCGTGTGCAAGGAGGTAGTCAGTAAATACATCCAAAGTATGACTAGCTTTGCCATAGAACGCATGAGTGAAGCTTGAACGTACCTCACTTGGCTTGAGGTTGAACTCAATACAAGGAGCGCCAGCATAACGGCAAATACGTGAGAAGCCAGCAGCTGGATAGACCACACCTGAGGTACCGATGGATAAGAACAGATCACACTGTGTTAGACATGCCTCAATCTCGTCCATGCGGTAAGGTATTTCACCAAACCAAACAATGTCAGGACGTAAGGCAGCTTTGCCACAATGTGGGCACTTAAGATCAGTACTAGAGTCTTCTAAATACTCAAAGCGTGTATCACATGCTTCGCACCAAAGCTTATTGAGCTCACCGTGCATATGAATAATGTCATGTGATTTAGCTTTCTCGTGCAAATCATCAATGTTTTGCGTGATGATAGTTACCTTGCCACCTTTAGCTTCAATGCCTTGCTGCAGCTTAGTAAGAGCTAAGTGGCCTTGATTTGGCACCTTAGTCTTACAGGCACGGCGTCTGTCATTGTAGAAGGTGTGCACTAAAGGCTTATTGCGCAGGAAGCCTTCATAGGTTGCGACATCTTCAACACGGTGGTTTTCCCAAAGGCCATCTTCTGAGCGGAATACTGGAATACCAGATTCTGCCGAGATTCCAGCACCTGTAAGAACAGCAATTCTGGAGTACTTCATAAAACAATCCTTATGCACTTACATAAGTGCAGTCACAATAAGCCTAGGCAGAGCTTTAGTAGTGAGCGCCAACCAGCCAATGGGCAAGGGCGTACACGGTATTGCCAGTAGAGCCAGGAGCTAAGTATGGTGAGCTATCGGCTTGGTAGGCATTAGATAAGTCAAGGTGAGTCCACTTCTGATCGGGCTGCACAAAGAATGATAAGAATGCAGCAGCAGTAGAGGCACCTGGAGCACCATCACCATGACCAGTGTTAGATATGTCAGCACGACGCGCGGTGATATAGCGCTTGTGGTACTCACGCATTGGCAGTAGCCAGTACTCTTCCTTGGTGTAGTTAAAGGCTTGCTCAAGCTGCTCATCGACCTTGTTGTTGCGGCATAAAATAGCGCACATATCACGGCCGATAGCGATCTTAGCAGCACCAGTTAAGGTAGCAGCATCCAGGATGAATGATGGCTTGTCTTTAGCTGCCTGCAGCAGTGCATCAGCTAAGATAAGACGACCCTCAGCGTCGGTGTTACCGATCTCAACTGAAACCTTGTTAGGGTAGGTAATAATGTCGCCTGGAACCATAGCACTGCCAGATACCATGTTTTCAGCACATGGCATGTAGCAGCGGATATGCTTAGATGCACCCATGGTTGCAGCTAATACGGTTGCAGCGGCTACATAGATAAGGCCTGACTTATCAGTACGCATGGTCTCCATGAAATTGGAGCTCTTCATGTCGTTACCGCCGGTGTCAAAGGCAATGCCTTTACCCACTAAGGCAAAATCAACCTTATCTTTTGATGCACCCTCACCGACATAGTCAATGATGCCAAGGCATGGTTCATTTACTGAGCTTTTGCCTACAGTCTGAAGTCCAATGCACTCTTCATCAAAGACCTTATCGCCTTTCTTTAAAACCTTAAAGGAGAGCTCGCCCTTACCGCCAAACTTCTTAAAGGCCTCTTCAAGAGCGTTGTAGTATTTAGTTACTAGATCAACAGTGTGGTAGAGGTTATTGGCGCTGTTGGCAAAGATACGACTTAAGGTAATGAACTCAACATCACGACGAGCTGAGGCAAGGTTAGCTTCGTTTAAGTCAAAAGCTACGCTCATACCAGTACGCTCTAAAGCTTCAGAGTACATACCGATAACAAACTGAGCAGCACCCATAGCATCAAGCTTAATATCAGCCTTATCGTCGACAAGCACGCAAACCTTGGATAAGCCTAAAGCACCCACAGTACGGCCTGCTTTTTGTAAATAACGGCTGTCTTGCTTATCAACAAAGATATCAAAGCCACCCTGTGCATTCGGAACAGAGTTAGTGCCTTCAGCAAAGCACTCTGGAGCCTTGCCACAAGTAAGTTTTACCTTAAAGAAACTATCATCGGCATTATTAAGGCCGAGGATTTCGATCTTAGTCATTAGCTTTCAATCCCTAAAATTACAGCAACCACATGCCCATCAAGAGTATGGATTAACTTATGAGCATGGAGTTGATATTGCTATTGTAATGCCTTTAACGTGCATATGCAGTGCTTGCCTGCAAACTTGCATCTTAGATATGCAAAATGAATCACATTGCGCCTGACAAATGCGGGCAGCTGCGATGATTAGCTAGCTTAGTTGCTAATGTGTATCTTGTACAAGGGCTGCGGTGTATGGGCATTAAGTGGCATAACTTGGGCAGAGAGCTGTGGTGTATGGGCATGAAGTTGTATAACTTGGGCAGAGAGCTCTGCCATGGTGGCTTTATAGCTAGAGCAATTAACAGAAAAGTGCCGTTTTGCAGATGCTATGTGCAATCTAATGATATGATTAAGTTTGCATCTTATGCTGCAGCCTACGGGCCTTAGTATAAGTTAGCAGTAATTGCATTATCTTATTTTGAATACATGGCTCAGGCTGTGTATCAGCCTCCCATAGCTTTGTCTAAGTTGTCTTGATGGTGACATCATCGCAAGCGATTGTGCTTGGGGTGCTTTGAACAGTCGTATTAGGTATTTAGCATGTTGTTTTGCTCAGCACTAAGTGTTGCAGCTAAGCGCATACGTGTACCTTAAATCGTTTTAGAACAAGGTTTTATTTGGTTCTTTTACACTTGGATGCTTGGATAAGTGTGTCTGATGGGGGCATAACTGGTGAAAATCATGAACGTTGCTATTGTTGGCACCGGCTATGTAGGACTGCCTACAGGTGTAGGTCTTGCCGAGCTTGGCCATCAGGTTATTTGCATCGACCGCGAGCTGAGCAAGATTAAGGCTCTTAAAGAGGGTAAAGTAACCCTTTATGAAGAGGGGCTTGAAGATCTTTTAAAAAAGAATTATCAAAAAGGAACCATCCGTTTTACTGATTCCATGCAAGAGGGTGTTAGTCAGGCGGATATTGTGATTTTAGCTGTAGGCACACCTCCGCATCCTGTCACTCACGAAGCTGACATGCGCTATCTTTATGCTGCAGCGACTGAGCTTTCTCCATACTTAAATGGCTATACCGTGATTGCTAATAAATCAACTGTACCAGTCGGAACTGCTGATATGGTTCAAGGACTTATTGAAAAGAGCAATAAAAACGCAGACTTTGATGTGGTCTCGCTACCAGAGTTTTTGCGTGAGGGTTATGCTGTTTACGACTTCTTTAACCCAGATCGCATCATTGTTGGTGCTGATACACAAAGAGCTAAGGACGTTATCTCTGAGCTCTATGCTCCGCTGTTAGAAAAGAGCCATAAAACTAAAGTCTTATGCGTCAACACACGTTCAAGTGAGACTATCAAATACGCCTCCAATTCATTTTTAGCTACCAAGATTCACTTCATCAATGAGATGGCAGACTTTTGCGAAAAGACTGGTGCCGATATTTATGAAGTTGCCACTGGTATGGGTTTAGATAAACGCATTGGTGCAGCTTTCTTAAATCCAGGCCCTGGTTTTGGTGGCTCTTGCTTCCCTAAAGATACAATGGCTATGGATTTTATGGCCCGTCAGAATGGTCTTAACATGACCATTATTCAGGCCACGATTAATGGCAATAATCAGCGCATTAATGCTATGGCCGAGCGTATTTTTAACCATCTGCCAAAGGCAGAAACTAACATGGTCGTAGGCATTTTAGGACTGGCTTTTAAAGAGGGTACTGATGATTGTCGTACCTCGCCAGCTATTCAAATCATCTCTCAGCTTTTAGAGCAAGACTTTAATTTAACCTTACGTGTATACGATCCTCAAGCTATGGAAAACTCCAAAGAACTCTTTGGTGAAAACTTAAGCCGCATTACCTTTACCAAGTGTAAAGAAGAGGCTTGTGACGGGGCTGATGTTTTGGCGATCTTAACTGAGTGGCCAGAGTTTAGAGATCTTGATTTAAAGCAAGCTTACGAGCGTATGCGACACCATTGTATTGTCGATTGTCGTAACATGTTAAACCCTGCTCAAGCTAGGGAGCTTGGTTTTAGATACTCAGGTGTTGGCATTAGCACTACCAAGTAGTACACAGTTAGATAGCCTAAGGATTTTGCATGAATATTCTTGTAACTGGTGGCACTGGTTTTATCGGCTCTAATCTCTGCCGTGAGTTAGTTAAGCAAGGGCATCAAGTTTTTTGCTTAGATAACAACTACACTGGCTCTTTAGATAATGTCCAAGAGCTAATGGATAAGAGCGAGTTTTGCTTTATTGAGCATGATATCTGTAACCGTCTCGACTCAATAGAGAAGTTGCAGGGCGTAAAGCTTGACCGCATTTACAATCTTGCCTGTCCTGCTAGCCCTCCAGCCTATCAGGGTAAGCACTCACTTGATACCACTAAGACCTGTGTTTATGGTGCTTTTAACGTGCTTGATCTTGCGATCAAACATGATGCTGTGATCTTGCAAGCCTCCACATCGGAAGTTTATGGCGATCCTTTAGTTCATCCTCAAAAAGAAACTTACTTAGGTAACGTCAATCCAAATGGTATTCGTGCCTGTTATGATGAGGGTAAGCGTTGCGCCGAGAGTATCTTCTTTGATTACAGCCGTCATATGGGGGCAAAGATTAAAGTCATTCGTATCTTCAATACTTATGGCACCTTCATGGACCCTGATGATGGTCGCGTGGTCTCAAACTTCATCTGCCAAGCTTTAGAGGGTAAGGATATTACTATCTATGGCGATGGCTCACAGACAAGATCTTTTTGCTTTGTAGACGATCTCGTACGTGGCATCATTGCCATGATGGAGTCTGACACCTCCTTTACCGGTCCTGTAAACTTAGGTAACCCTGGCGAGTTCACGATTAAAGAGCTAGCTGAGAAGGTAGTTGCCAAGATCGATACTCCATCGAAGGTGGTGTATAAAGATCTGCCGTCTGATGATCCTAAGGTTCGTCGTCCAGACATTGCTTTGGCCAAAGAAAAGCTTGGATGGGAGCCAGTCATTAAGCTTGATGAGGGCTTAGATAAGTCCATTGCCTACTTCAAGCAAAAGCTTGTAAAGTTAGGCCGCATCAAATAGGCGGCATTTGCACGCAGGCTTTTGTACTTTTTATGGCAGCAAGAGCCTTAGCTAATCCATTACTAAACAGGCACCCAAGGAGGTGCCTTTATTTTGGGCTCCACAAAAAGACTGGACACTCCCAAGGTGACTGATGGGGCCAATCTTGGTGATAACTCGCTTAAGAAGACTTATTTAGGTGAGGCTAGTAGGTTATGGATACTTATAAATGTTATGTTAATAGCGCTATATGTGCATAATGACGGGCAACATAGATAACGCTCAGCGAGCATCATTTTTGGGGATAGCATGTTATTAAAGTCATCTACAGCAACTACATTGCATCCAAGCGTGTGCCAACAGCTTGCAAGTGAAGGATTAGGTATCAAGCCTAATGTTATGCTCTCAAGAAACTTCATGTTTAATGGTGCTGTCCATGTTGAAGGGCCAAGTAAGCTATTTAGAGCGAAGATTGATTGCTACTCATATGTGCAGTTTGACTGCACCATCACGACTTCTAGCATAGGTCGCTATTGTTCGATCGCACATGGCGTATAAATGGGAATGGGTATCCATAAGACCGATTGCGCTACTACTTCGGTTGCTCTTTTCAACAATCGCTATTTTCAGAGTTTTTCTGGCCCCATTGAGAGCTTGCCTAAGTGGAAACTCGATCTAGGTGAGGAGACTTCGTCAGCTCAGATTGGTAATGATGTATGGATTGGAGCGCATGTGCTCATTCCTGCAAATTGCAAGATTGGTCATGGTGCTGTAATCGGTGCAGGAAGCGTGGTGACAGGCGATGTTCCGCCTTATGCAGTGGTGGCTGGTAACAATGTCGTTGATGATAACGGTAAAGTTTCAAGCATGCGCATTGCAAAGTATCGTTTCAAAGATGAGATCATAGCTGATCTTTTAGATCTCAACTGGTGGGATTATGACCTGCCTAAGTGGGTAGCAAAAGGCCACAAGGTTCCATACGAGAATATTGACGATTTATCAGCTATATGCGCAATGAAGACTTAAGTGAGTGCCCTCGTATCGTCGATGATTGGAAGATGCTCTTCATACAAGACAAGGAAAATGTCCGTATCTTGAATGTTGCTAAGGACAACTCACAAGACTTTACTAACCTTAACATTGAAGAGTAAGTAAGCTTGTGTGTCCTTAAGATCTTGGTGCAAAGTGCAAAATGTGAGTTGAGAGCTTAGCTAATTAGCCTGCAAGGGGTACAATGGCTCACTTAATTGAGGCTACCAGGCTTTGTTAGCTCATTAGCCTAGGGCTTAATTGGCATAAGGCTTTATTGTCCTTAATTCTTTGTGTGGCTGTAAAACTTGGCAAAACGATAGCTATGAACTTTTCTATTTCAGACCTCAATAATTTCAACACACTTTTCGTTGGTACTAAGCAAGACGCTGAGATTAATAATATGGGTGGTAATCTCTTCTTTGGAGATCCGTCTTCATATTCACCAAAGGTGCTTGATTATGTGATGAAGCGCTTTAGCATCCGTAGCGTACTTGATGTTGGTGCAGGTCTAGGCGATGTTTCGTCTTATATCCATAATACTTATCATGTGCCAGTCATTGGAATGGAAGGCTTAGACTTTAACGTTGCCAATGCTCGCTATCCACTTTGCCAGCATGATCTGACCACTGGCCCTTTTAAGTGTGGCCCAGTTGATCTTTGCGTTTCTGTTGAGGTAGCAGAGCACATTGATCCTAAATATGTTGATAACTATATCGATACTTTAGTGCATGGTAAGTACATTCTTATGACCCATGCGCTACCTGGTGAAAATGGTGATTTTCATGTCAATGAGCAGCCATCAGAATATTGGGTGGAGAAGCTAAAAGAGCGTGGCTACGGTCTGTTAACCTTAGATACCATAGTACTTAGAAAATTGGCTGCATCAGAAGAGCATGTTCAGACTTATTATGCTAAAAGCGGTCTTTTATTTGGCAGACTGCCAGTTAAGCTTGAGTCAGAGATAGCAAAATAGAAAGCAGCACTCATAAAGCTGCATCCAGAATGCAAAAAAGGCGACCTAAGGTCGCCTTTTTCACTTGCTTAGAGCAGTGGTTAAATTGCTTAGATTAAGCTTCCGTTACGCAACAGCTGTGGGTTATTACCAGCACACTTGTCAAAGAGTGGCTTTAAGGTAGCGGCTAAACGATTAGCTGAGTAGTTAATGTTATAGCGCTTAGCTACATCTGCAGTACGGTTAGTAAAGTCTTCAGTTAAGATGATCTGCAGACCCTTGTAGAAGTTAGCTAAGTCCTCAGCTGCAGGAGCCATGTAGTGGTTGTTTAAGCAGTACTCAGGGATCTCAACTAAGACACCGGCCTCACCAATGGATTCTGCTAAACCAGTCTGATTGGTAGCTAATACAGGAACACCGTAGGTAATAGCTTCACGAGAGATGTTATTAATGCTCTCGAAAGATAAGGATGGCACCATCAGCACCTTGGTTGACTCAAAGAGCTCAGCATCAGTTACCTCAGGGCCTAAAACAAAGATCTTGCTTAATGCAGCCTTTGTAAATGGGGCCTTGTTAGGGTTAGCCTTATCCTTTAAAAGAGCTACTTGCTCGGTAAATTGACCAGCATAAGACTCACGCACTGCAAACTTTAAGTTGCGAGCTTGGGCTGGTACATTTTGCGATAAGCGCAGGAAGATACCTAAGCCCTTATCCACGGTTGGCTCAACCATAGTAATGAACTTTTTGTTGCTTGGATCGTGCTCAACCTTGCCGCCAAAAGCCAGTGGACCAGTAACTTCAGTAAAGGATCCTGTTACCACACTGTTGATACGGTGCTTAGTTGCATAGAGGTTTGAGGTAGCAGCGCTATCAGTTACAACCAGATCGATGTTAGGGAAGTTAAAGCGAGCTGGAGTACCATCAAGCAGGGTATATGTAGTAGGCAGACCGCGACGACGTGCCTCATCAAAGCACACCATAGAGAGCATGTCAGTACCTGAGCCCATTACTACATCTGGTCTGAAAGCATTGATAATGGCGCAGAACTTAGCGTAGAAATTACGCTGCTCTTGGGAGATCATATCGCCAAGCTTACGGGACTTAGTGCGGATGTAGATGAACTTAATACCGTTGTCCTCGAGGTTAAAGGAGGTCTCGTTGCCCTTTAACTTGTCATCAAGGTCGGTGAACATAGAAGTGCCGCTTTCATTTAAGAAGTTTAAAGCACTTAAGCCGATGATTTCGATACCACGTGCCTTTAAAGAAAGCAGCATGTTACGCATCTGTGCGGCTGATGGATTAGAAGAATCGTGAACGCTTAAAGGGCTGACCCAAAGTAGTTTTGGCATAGTAGTATTTTCCAGATGATACGTGGGTAACAAGGCAAACTAAAAGAGCCAGTTACTTCAGGTAATAAAGTGGGTTATCGCAACCGCTTTCGTTGATAAGCGGACGGAATGCTTGCAATGTACGCTCTAAAGCTCGCTCAGGAGATAAGGTTACCTTAGCTTCCTTGAACTTTTCAGAGTAGTCAGATTCAAGCGCTTTCTTTAAAGCATCAACCCATGGACGAATTTCCTCATCGGTTGGGATGCTTAAGTGGTCATCCACGCAGTGCTGTGGAGCCTCAAGAATTTCACCGCAACCTGCCATACCTTCAGCAAGACCACCAGAGGTTGAACATACAACAGGGATTTCATTAATCACAGCCTCTGAGGTTACACGACCCCATGACTCATACCACAGTGATGGAGCTAACAGAGCTTTGGTGATTGCGTACACAGGACGCATATCCTTTTGACTTCCTGTGATATCCACATTAGAAAAGTCAGTAGGCTTGAATGGGTGAACGTCGCTCTTGTCTTTCTCGTGCAGCATAGAGACCATTTGAGCAAAGTTACCACGGGTGTTAATAACGAGGAACTTTAAGTCAGGCAGCTCTTCTTTGCACACTACAGCAAGCTTAGCAAAGATTGCTAAACCCTTTGCTGGAGATGGGTTGATGAAAGTTACGTACTTAGGATCACGCTGAGCACTGATGTAGCTGTCAAAGTTGAAGAAAGCGCCAGTAGCTACAACATTGATGTGATCACGACGAGCATATAAGTTTGAAGTTGCCTGTGAGTCAGTAACTACAAGATCGTAGTTAGAGAAGGCAAAGTTACCGTGGTTGCCATTTACTAAGGTATAGACGGTCTTAATACCACGACGGCGAGCCTCAGCAAAACAAGTAAGTGAGGTCATACCAGGGCAATAGCCAATCACGATATCTGGCTTAAACTCATCTAAGACGTCTAAGAAAGTTTCGTACAGAAGCTGACCTTCAGCTAAAGTAAATTCCATCTCACGGCGGGAATCACAACGAGTGTAGATGTAGTGAATACCGTTATCGTCAAGAATGAAAGTCTTATGATTATCTTCTTTAAGCTTCTTGTCTAAGTCGCCAAAAACAATGGAGCCAGAGATATTATCAAAGATGAATGAGGCGCATGACCATACTTCAAAGCCATTTTTAGCTAAAGCTTCGAGCATGGTTTTGCAATTTACAGATGCTCCAGATGATACATCGTGCAAGCTATATGGAGACATCCAAAGAATTTTAGGCATTATGTAATCCTATTAAGTCGGCAGCTGTCCTTTTGGACGATGATCACTTAGAGATCTGGCTGAGAGAAGTTGAAGTGAGCACGGTCACGCTCACGACGCTCTATGTAAGGTTTTAAGATTTCTACAACCTTATCCAGGCTCTTATCAATAGAAAGGGTCTCGGCTGCAGCTTTAAACTTATCACTCATATCCTCAGTTAACAGACGCTCAAAGGCATCAAACCAAGGTTGCATTTCCTCATCATCAGGAATGGATAAGTTGTCATCAACACAGTGCTGAGGTGGATCAATACAGATACCAGCACCAGCAGAGGCCTCTGGTAAACCACCGGAGGTAGTTGAGAGTACAGGGATGTTATTAAGCACTGCTTCAGTAGCGACACGGCCCCATGACTCCCACCAAAGAGATGGTGCGATCAGCATACGAGTAACTCCATAGACAGAACGCATATTGTTAGTGCTAGGAGTCATATCGATGTTATTGAAGTCCTCAGGCTTGAATGGGTGTTCATCCTTATTGCCCTTGGTGTGCAGATATTGCACATTCTCAGCAAAATTACCGCGAGAGTTAACCACTAAGAAGCGCAGTTCAGGATGTTTTTCACCAGCCCATTTAGCAATGCGGGCAAAAATAGATAAGCCCTTCTCAAAGCTAGGGTTAACAAAAGTGATGTATTTAGGCTCGTGGGTAGGAGCTATGATCTTCTCACTCGCAAAGATCTCGCTAGTTGGGATCATACGGATACGATCACGCACATAGTAGAGCTTTTCAGAGGCTCTTGAGTCGGTGAGGATGATATCAATATCCGGGAATGAGTAATTACCATGATTACCGTTTAATACAGGGTAAATGGTGTAGATACCACGTCGCTTAGCCTCAGCAAAACATGTCATCGAGACCATGCTAGTGCCAAAGGCCATAACAAAGTCTGGACGGAAACGATCTAAAACCTCGCAGAACACATTGAAGAACAAATCCATGTCATCTAATGTTTGTTCATGCTCGTAGGTTGAGGAGCAACGGGTGTAGATATAGTGGATACCCTGATCATCAAGCTCAAACACTTTCTTGTTTGACTTGGCCAGAGTTTCTTGAAGATTGTTAAAGAGTCTAGCGCCTGTTGGAACATCAAAAATAAATGATGCACAGGACATCACCTCAAAGCCGCGTTTTACTAAACCCTCAAGAACTGTCTTGCAGTGAATGGATGCTCCTGAGGACAAGTCGTGCAAGCTGTACGGAGATATCCATAGAATTTTAGGCATATGTCGCAATCCTTTAATCAGGGCAAATGCATGCACCACAATACACAAACTTAAATATATCTACATGGTGTAAAGGCCAATAGCTCCAAAGATACGACAGCTTTTGGCGGTATTTTGATAGCTATGGGCAAGATCAGTCATAGCCAATGACTATTTAGTATGGATAGCTTGGCGATCGTCACTTGCAGCTTAAGAGTGTTGCGGCTTTCTTTTAGCTGAAAGTGCCTAAGTTAACGTGATCTTGTTGGTACACATGTATTGCTAGTGCACTTTAATGCCTGATGAGCAGCATAAGAAGATGCTTTTGTAACAACGCAATATTCTAGCAAATATCAGGCTTTTAGGCTTAGTTTTAGACGCATTTACACTCACATTAACGCAAAAACAGTATCTCTCAGCCATGATTTTGTAACCTCAAGTGACTAGTTAACACAATCTTCTTAACTAAGCTGAATGAACTATAAGCATCAAGCATGAAAGATTGGTAGCACTCGAGATCATTATCAGCCCCCACGCTCACCGGATGCCAGTGGGCAGCACTCGAGATCATCGTCAGTCCCGCGCTCACAGGATGCACAGTTGGCAGCACTTAAGATCATCGTCAGTCCTGCGCTCACAGGATGCCAGCGGGTAGCACTTAAGATCACATTCAGTCCCACGCTCGCAGGATGCCAGTGGGTAGCACTTAAGATCATCGTTAAGCCCAAGATCACTTGATGTCAGTGGTCTGTTCTCGAGATCATCGTTAAGCCTAAGATCACTGTATGCACAGTTGGCAGCGCTAAGGATCGTCGTTAGCTTAGTGATGAAGAGTTGTTGGCGTTAGAGTTCATCTCTAATTTAACGACTAACGACGCTCAAATAGGAAATAGTGTGGGGTTATGCATAGATCATTTTTGAGTGTGTTGAGTGATGAAAGTTGATCTAAGAGGGCGTGTTTTTGAATAGCAAAAAATACTAAAAGTGATCGACTTTTAATGATTGCTACTGTGCTATCAAATGTATGTTTTATTGAGTAAAAATGCTTGTATATCAGCTTTGATAGAAAAGTGTGACGTTGCTGGCAATTTAAGATCGATAAGAAAAAGAATAAAACTACATAAAACTGCTCTTTTGCAAGCATTACAATCTCTAAGGTTAATTTGGCTTTAATTGTGTGTAAAGCTTCTGTTAAGTGCAAATATATCAATGGCAAATGGTTTGTGTTGTGTAAAGTTTATCTTGTATAAAAAGAACACTAAATTGATTTTTTAATTTGAGAGATCAGCGCCAAAAAGCTTAAAAATGTAATAACTAGGATGTTTCATTCAGAACACAGATCAAAGCCTTATGCCGTCTTGCTTTACTCAAGTTTTTTCCATATGAACACATCTCAGTTTTGAGATATCTTCTTATCTAGGTAACTCAACCTAGATATAATTTCCCCGACGTTGTTGAGTGCCCCTGAGCCCTGCATTGTTTGGGCAGTTTTACTGCTCTAAAACGATAACGCTGTAGATCTGCAGACCCTTGCTAGATTTTGTCCTCCTGCCACGCCTTGCTGTGCGACAGAAGAGCGATTCAGCATCCGAAACTCGAATCTTCTTAGCTAAAACGTACAGCACAGGTTAAGCACCCATCAATCTTAACTGTCATCGCATTTACCTTGGTTTATAAGTACTAGCTTTGGTTGAGTGCTTACAAAGCCATTTAAAAAGGTGTTATCCGTTTACATAAGCGATCGACGATTAGTCAGCCCAAGCTCATAAACAACTACTGCACTTTTAACTTAGTATTATGAGTTTTGCATCAATACATGTTGGCTTTGCTTACATGTTATTGATGTTGCCAAAATCATTGGTAAAGCAATTCGTTCTGCCTGCCATGATGTAAGTTAAGACAAATTTAAATCTCCACTGTAGACAGGTGTGGCGTTCTTATTTGACGCTGCATCTGTTATGGATACGGGCATTGTTTTGTCTTAAATTTAAGTACAACACTGTATAAGACTTGTTCAATTCAATACAAAAGGGTAATAGCGCTGTAGTTGCTAACTCTAGTGTTTGTATTAGCAAAATCCTGGTAGACAAATTTAATCCTGGTTGATGATCTTAGTATTTGCAATTGCATGTGCATGCTATTTATCAAGGCGAAGCTCTTATTTAAAGCGCTGTCTTTAAGTATTGCTATGCCTATGGTGTAGTTGTATGCATAGGCTGCTTGTAACTGAAGCCCTTTTGTCTAAATTTTTGAGTACATGTCCATGAGCTTGTAAGGTATGGATCTAACTTATAAGTTCGTTGGCTAATGCAGCAAAATCCTAATGCGTTAACAGACCGTAATCCTGCCTATGGGTGTGCTTAGAAGCACTTAGATTCACACTAGAGCTCGTCTCTTAAAAATTTAAGTGAGTACATCAAGGAAGAGTAAGTCACCTTTAGTGACACCACAGCAATCAATAGCATTGCCACAACACAACCTGAACTACAGGATCAAACTAGGGGCTGTTTATGGGAATAATACAATCAGTCTGCCAAGGCTCTTTGCAGGTACCAAAAACATTTATCTCTGACTATCACGTTGATATTCTCTTAGAGTCCGTATTAGGTCTCGAAAATCAAGATATTGCTATCATCGAGCATTGTTCTCCCCATCAAGTAGATGAGGTCTTTGACCAATGCAATCATTTTATTGCTCATGAATTAGTGGACTTCAATTCTACAAAGTCACTGGCAAAGGATTCCTCTTTAGACCACATCTTTGATGTCTTTGGCGATAACTCTCAGATCGCCTGCTATGCAACCTTAAAGCACCACGACATTAAGAAGTGTATGGAGGAGTACTTAAATGATCTGCAGTCTCAAGAAGATGCTATGAAGGCAAGTGAATCTGACGAGGTAGGATCAAAGAGCAAAGCCTCTAAGGGATCAAAAAAAGCTATTGATACTAAGCGTGTAAAGGCCGCTAAAAGGTCTTTTACTTTAGATCTTGAGGGCGATAGTTTAACTACTGATGATACTTTCAAAGTAGATACAGAAAAGATTGAGCATAAATCTTGGTTTTTTAATACCGAATCTCAAACCATCAAAAACCTTGATGACCTCAAGAGAAAGTGTTGTTCACATTTAAATGAAGTGCTTCATAAGTATTGTGAATACCGTCATTGCAACACTATTGAAGAGCAGCTGAAGAACGAGTGTTATTTACTCGATGTTATACCAGCAAACAGTGTGTTTGAGCCTCAAAAAGCAGTGCATAGTCGGTTTGTAAAATACACTCACTGGGATAATCACACTCCTTATCAGTCTAACGGCTCTGTAGTTTTAGACATGTATTCTGCCTTAGATACTAACAAGGCAAGCGATGAGCAGCCTTGTATCAATGATATTGATAGGCAGTATATTTACGAGCACATCCGCTCTATAAGAGACGAAGCACAACAAGAGCTCGAGCGTATCAGCGCTAAGAGAAGAAGGACACGTCATTGTCATGGCGGAAAATACTCTATTAGTGCCGAAGTACAGCGTGAGATAGACCGCATCAGCGCTCTAAGCGATGAGTTACAACATGAACTAGAGCGTATTAGCG
>NZ_AXWV01000046.1 GCF_000482845.1 Anaerobiospirillum succiniciproducens DSM 6400 | reverse complement strand
GTGTCATCGCCTGGGAACTTGTACTCAGAGAGTAACTCACGAACGTCCATCTCAACGAGGTCTAATAATTCCTCGTCGTCAACCATGTCGCACTTGTTTAAGAATACGAGGATGTATGGAACGCCTACCTGACGAGCTAACAGGATGTGCTCACGGGTCTGTGGCATTGGGCCGTCGGTAGCAGCACAAACTAAGATAGCGCCGTCCATCTGAGCAGCACCAGTGATCATGTTCTTAACATAGTCAGCGTGGCCTGGGCAGTCAACGTGAGCGTAGTGACGGGTCTCGGTATCGTACTCAACGTGTGAAGAGTTAATGGTAATACCACGTGCCTTCTCTTCTGGAGCGTTGTCGATCTGGTCGAATGCGCGAACTTCACCGCCGAACTTCTCAGCTAAAACCTTGGTTAAAGCTGCAGTTAAGGTGGTCTTACCGTGGTCAACGTGACCGATGGTGCCTACGTTTACGTGTGGCTTGGAACGGACAAACTTCTCTTTTGCCATTTTGATCTACCTATAAAGCGGGCAACAATAGTTACCCTTCTCATGTCGAATCTGTTTTGATTAGGGGTGCAGTAACTTGTTCATGAGCAAAATAGCTTGGTCTCTGTGAGATAGTTACTTGGAACACGACCCTAAAATTCTTAGATTATAACGCACTTATTGGCTAACTTGTGCAATTGACAAATTAAGTTGCAACTATTGTACACAAATAAGCTAGCAACATGGGCTATTTGCTTGGTGCTGCCAGCTTGTACAGTGCATAAAATGCGTTTAATCGATTAGTAATACTTTACGTAATTACTTGGTCTGACGAGCTGCAATAACAGCGTCAGCGATGTTCTTAGGAGCCTCAGCATAGTGACCGAACTCCATAACGTATGAAGCACGACCCTGAGTCTGAGAACGTAAGTCGGTTGCATAACCGAACATCTCAGCAAGAGGAACCATTGCACGAACGATCTTACCGGTTGGGCCGTCTTCCATGCCCTCTACCATGCCGCGACGACGGTTTAAGTCACCGATAACGTCACCCATGTACTCTTCTGGGGTATCAACCTCAACCTTCATTAAAGGCTCTAAGAGTACTGGAGTTGCCTTCATGAAGCCAGCCTTGAATGCCATGGAAGCGGCAATCTTGAAGGCCATTTCAGAAGAGTCAACTTCGTGGTAGGAACCGTCATAAACGGTAACCTTAACGTCAACAACTGGGTAACCAGCCAGAACACCGTTAGCGATCTGCTCTTGAACACCCTTATCAACTGCTGGGATGTACTCCTTAGGAATAACACCACCAACAACCTCGTTGGCGAACTCGTAGCCCTTGCCAGCCTCGAGAGGCTCGATACGTAACCAGCAGTGACCGAACTGACCACGACCACCAGACTGACGTACGAACTTGCCTTCCTGCTCAACCTTACCACGGATGGTTTCACGGTAAGCTACCTGTGGCTTACCTACGTTGCAGTCAACCTTGAACTCGCGACGCATACGGTCAACGATGATGTCGAGGTGTAACTCACCCATACCGGAAATAATGGTCTGACCAGACTCTTCATCGGTGTGAACACGGAATGAAGGATCTTCCTGAGCAAGACGGTTTAAAGCTAAAGCCATCTTTTCCTGGTCGGACTTGGTCTTTGGCTCTACAGCTACGGAGATAACTGGCTCTGGGAACTCCATACGCTCGAGGATGATTGGAGCGCTTTCAGCACAGAGGGTATCACCAGTGGTGGTTTCCTTCAGACCGATAGCAGCAACGATGTCACCTGAGAGGATTTCCTTGATTTCCTGACGGTTGTTAGAGTGCATCTGAACTAAACGGCCGAAACGCTCGCGCTTCTGCTTTACAGAGTTCAGAACGGTATCACCAGAAGCGGCAACACCAGAGTAGCAACGCAGGAAGGTTAAGTTACCTACGAATGGATCGGTAGCGATCTTGAATGCAAGAGCTGAGAATGGAGCCTTGTCGTCGGTCTTACGCTCATCTGGCTCACCAGTTAAAGTCTCACCCTTAACAGGTGGAACGTCTACTGGTGAAGGCAGGTACATTACAACTGCGTCGAGCATTGCCTGAACACCCTTGTTCTTGAAGGCAGAGCCGCAGCACATTGGAATGATTTCGTTACGTAAAGTACGCTCACGTAAACCGCGGATAATTTCTTCCTCAGTGAGTTCCTCACCGCCGAAGTACTTATCCATTAAAGCCTCATCAGCCTCAGCAGCAGCTTCGACTAACTTAGAACGCCACTCTTCAACTTCCTCAACCATATCGGCTGGGATGTCGGTGTACTCGAATGATAAGCCCTGATCGGCCTCGTTCCAGTCGATAGCGCGACGCTTTAACAGGTCAACAACACCAACGAAAGTATCCTCTTTACCGATAGGTAACTGGAGAGGAACTGGGTTGCCCTTTAAGCGAGTCTGGATCTGCTCAACTACACGCAGGAAGTTAGCACCAGTACGGTCCATCTTATTTACGAAAGCAATACGTGGAACCTTGTACTTGTTAGCCTGACGCCATACAGTCTCAGACTGTGGCTGAACGCCACCTACAGCGCAGTAAACCATCACAGCACCGTCGAGAACACGCATAGAACGCTCTACTTCGATAGTAAAGTCTACGTGTCCTGGGGTATCAATGATGTTGAAACGGTACTGCTTGTCGAACTGACCAGCCATACCCTTCCAGAAACAGGTGGTAGCTGCGGAGGTAATAGTAATACCACGCTCCTGCTCCTGCTCCATCCAGTCCATGGTAGCAGCACCGTCGTGAACCTCACCTAACTTGTGGCTCTTACCGGTGTAGAACAGAATACGCTCAGTGGTAGTGGTTTTACCAGCATCAATGTGGGCACTAATACCGATGTTACGGTATAAGTTAATAGCGGTTGTACGTGCCATTTATCAGAAAAACCTCTTGTATTACCAGCGGAAGTGAGCAAAGGCCTTGTTAGCTTCTGCCATACGGTGAACATCTTCACGCTTCTTAACTGCAGAGCCTTTGTTCTCAGCTGCGTCCAACATTTCACCAGCCAGACGTAAAGCCATGGTCTTCTCATGACGCTTACGGGCTGCTTCTACTAACCAACGCATGGCTAAAGCGTTGCCGCGAGCTGGACGAACTTCTACTGGAACCTGATAGGTTGCACCGCCAACACGACGAGACTTAACCTCGACTGCTGGACGGATATGATCAAGGGCATCCTCGAACAGGGCGAGGTGCTCCTTGCCGCTCTTCTCAGAAATGGTGTCTAATGCGCCGTAAACGATGCTCTCAGCAATGGACTTCTTACCATCTAACATTACTACGTTGATGAACTTTGCGAGCAGCTCTGAACCGAACTTTGGATCAGGTAAAATCTTACGCTGACCTACAACACGACGTCTTGGCATTGATAATTCCTCGTTACTTCAGGGTTATCCAAAACAAAAAAACTTCTTATTTAACGAATTCCGCTGTCTTTGCAGGGGATTGTCCTCAAGCAACCTTGCTTATATAAAGAGGACTTTCGTTGGCTTCGTTTGGCCTTACTCTAGCGGGGAGTCGATTAAGCCTTAGGCTTCTTGACACCATACTTAGAGCGGCACTGCTTACGGTCCTTAACACCTGCGCAGTCGAGACGACCACGGATAACGTGATAACGAACACCTGGCAGATCACGAACACGACCGCCGCGAATCATTACGACGCTGTGCTCCTGAAGGTTGTGACCCTCACCGCCAATGTAAGAAGTAACTTCGTAACCGTTGGTTAAACGCACACGGCAAACCTTACGCATAGCTGAATTAGGCTTCTTAGGCTTGGTGGCGTATACACGAGTACATACACCGCGCTTCTGTGGGCAGGCTTCCAAAGCAGGAACTTTGTTCTTTGGAACTGACTTCACGCGTGGCTTACGTACTAACTGATTGATAGTAGCCATTAAATAAAATCTCCTGTTAGTCTCTAAGTTATCAATTTAGAGACAGATTTTGATTGTCTTGCGCCAGGTGAGTCTAATTAACTCATGCCCAGGCAAACAAGATCCACGTATTCTAATACTCAAGTTTAAGCAAATCAATACAACATACGAAAAAAAGTAGATCAATCAAAACCGAGATTTAAGCCATTTTCGCTCAGTCAAAACTCCAAATTTGTCAACAAAGCCTGCTCAAAGCCTTATGTGACGCGGATCATAGAAACTTTGAGATCAAAGTTAAACGCCAAGATCATGGCTCTTAAGATCATGAGAATAAGATCATCGGTTATATAAGCAATTAGTTGCCAAAGCTTTCAATAAAACTCCCCAAACGAATATATGAACAGATCTGTAAGCAATCTATCGGGTTGCCAATGAACAAAATGTCCTAGTAGAAAGTTGTCAGCTGGACATACACATAGCTGCAGTTGGACATAACAGCCATATGTGTCTAGCCAAGCATTGCTAATGCTTACATCTAATAATGTCAAACACATTAAGCACTTGTTAGATCTTCGCATTTGTTCATACAGCGCAATGTATGCGCCTGACTCTTGGAGCCACAGAGCCTTATATAAGAGTATGGGACGTTGCTGTTAATTGCTCTACTCTAAGCTTAGGTATGACGGCTCTGTATTGCGTGCATCCACTTATTTATGAGTATTGAGTATTGCGTGCGTCACCTTATATATGAGTATGGCGGATGTAGTGCGTCACCTTATAATGGTGCTGGATATTGAGAGACATTGAACGGCTATAGGATATAGGCAGGATCAAAGATGTACGGAGGCTATCAATCTACTAAGATCGGCATTGGTAAGAATACGTGCAAGAGTATCAAGATCAAAAAATTAAAGGCTGAGTACTAAAAGATCAGTACTCAGCCTTTTATAACAAAATTAAGCAATCGATGATGATTACTTAAAGATGTTTGGATTCTCTTCCATGAAAGTGCAGCTGCCTTTCATACCAAGATCGCAAGCTTTCTTAACTAACTCTACGATCTTAGGACCATCAGCTTTATCACCCTTTTTAGTATAGGCACCAATAGCCTGCTCACATGACACACCTGATTTAAGATCACAGCCCTTGGTGTACCACTTTGCAGCACGATCGTAATTGACCTTAACACGCTCACCCTTTAAGAAAATTTCGCCGACTTTGAGGCAGCTATTAACATCGCCTCCATTACATTTGCTCTCAAGACTCAAGATATCCTTAGGAATACGTTGAGGGGCAGCAGATGCACTCATAGATGTGCCTAGCACAGCACAAGTTATAACAGCAGCTAAGACAGTCTTGCTAATTACCATAAAAAAACTCCATGTACGTATCTTAAACTTGCCTTCTAGCCTAAATGCAGCCAATCCTCGTAACTACTATCTAAGCCTATGGCAACCTAAAAATATCAAGGCAATGATACAAGTAATCCTCGTTTTTAACTTGCACTTAGATCTCATATTTAGCTTATATAAGGGCTTAAGTCGCTTTATTAGCACTATCCATATGCTTGGCTGTGAGAAGATCATCACTTTACGTATCTCTTAGATCATTTCCTATAGTTTTATATGCTTGCTTCTATGCATCTAATTGGTTTTTTGCAAATATTGCATTAAAACATGCTTAGTCTAGGCCCCTGCGATCTTCAAAAGATCACCAGGCATGGCCCGCACAAAATGTAGTATCTATGCGGCGTTAAGAAGATCAGATTAAATTTCGATGATCTTTTTATTAATCTTAGCCTTGACTAACTGCCATTACTGTCAATTGAATGGTGTAATATTGCTAAGCTTTTTTTGTCATGCAATTGCGTTTGCATTAACTCATCACAAGACTGTTCAAATAGATCGCGCTGTAGGGTAGGAACTAACATGCTGCACCTCGTATTTAGCAAGCAGGGATTACACGACATCAAACATCTCATCAAACGTCGAGATCAGATCGTTCATATAAGCACTGACTTTATTAAACTCTACAACACAAATAAGCTTTTAAAATCTATTGAAGCAGAAAGTAATACTAATCCTTCAACTACTTATAGCCAGGCACTAGATGAAGGCACCATCATTGAGGCCTCTGAGTTAGCATCGATTGTTACTAACGCCTCTTCTATAAAGAGTACTTACTAGCTCACCGCTCAACTTAACGCTACTGACTCTCTAAGCTTTCATTATTAGAGAGTCTAAAATGCCCCTCTTTTTTCTTATCTCACCACTATCTTTTATAAAAGACCTCTCTATTTCTTTTCGTAAAAGACTTCTCTATTTCCTTTCGTAAGCTTAGTACTGCCACTCTTGTTTGAACTTGTATCTCAAATGCCTAACTTCCTTACGAGCACTTTAAAGTTAGGCTACAAGTTGTTCTAGAACAACTGGCAAGAACAATTGTCATGTTATGTCTTGTCAACACTAAGTACGTTGAATACTTAAGCACAACTGCCTAGCATTGCATGCCGCTAGAGCTTGAAAGCGATTTTTATCGTGTTTTTAGTGACTTTGAAATGTGTAAAGCGTCTAAAGATTAGATATGCAAAAACATGCTGATCGCGCTTTTGTAAGTGATCTTAATAATGGCTTTTATGACATTGCTTGTCCTTGCAATTTCTGCAAAAACTTGCAATGAGGTCAAAAAGCAGCCCAATAGCAAAACCACGTTTTAACTGTCACAAAACAGCAGCAAAATCTTTTCATTAACAACAATTGTCATGACACCTTAAATTTATATAAATACGATAGATGTCAGCTTTATATGCTAATCAAACATGCTAATTTTGTAAGTTGTATTGAGCCAGCATTTTGGTAAATAAAATTTTTGTGATTGGTAAAATTTTCACCTTGATGTAAATTTTTAGGGGCGGTGTACATACAAGCGATTGCCTTTCTTAGCAAGAGCAATCTTTGAAAAAAATACAAGTGCGCATCAATTCTGTGATGTAAATCCTGTTGCTTGCACTGTTTTGACAAAAAACCATGGAGGATTTGAATTAGCACTGGTTATCATGGATTCGAATTTTGGAGGATTCGATCATGTTAGAGACCGACGTAGTAATCATTGGTGGCGGTGCCACCGGTGCTGGCATCATGCGTGACTTATGTCTGCGTGGTGTTAAAGCTATTTTGGTAGAGCGAGGCGACTTAGGTTGCGGTACTAGCTCACGTTTCCACGGACTTTTACACTCAGGTGCGCGTTATGCCGTAAAAGACAGCAATGCTGCTATCGAGTGTATCGAAGAGAACAAGATTTTACGTAAGATTGCTCCTGAGTGTGTGGAGCCAATCAAGTCAATCTTCATCCGTACTCCAGAAGATGACGAAGCTTACGAGTCACTGTGGGTACAAGCTTGTGCCCGTGCTGGCATTAGTGCTGAGCCTCTGACTGTTGAGCAGACTCTCGAGATGGAGCCGAACATCTCTCCAAAAATCAAATCCGCCTACCTATGTCCAGGCGCTGCCATCGACGGCTTCCGTCTTTTATGGCACATCTTCGACAGTTCCGTAAAGCTTGGCGGCAAACTGCTTACCTACACTAATGTGGTTGCAATCAATTCCTCTAACGGTGTTATCGAGGGTGTTACCGTTCAGGACAAATACACCAAAGAGACCTACAAGATCGCATGTAAGTATCTTATCAATGCATCTGGTCCATGGTGTTCACAAGTAGCAGGCTTAGCTGGCATTGACATTAACATCAAGCCATCTAAGGGAACCTTGATTGCCTTTAACCACCGCATTAGTACCAATGTGATCCACCGTCTGCACAAGCCAGCTGATGCTGACATCTTTGTGCCACACGGCACCGTGACCATTTTAGGTACTACTTCTATGGATGCTGATCCTGATGATTCAAGCACCACTCAAGAAGAAGTACGTGCCATGATGGAAATTGGTAAGGCTACTTTCGAAGACTTAGAAAAATACCGCATTTTACGTGTATTCGCTGGCTGCCGTCCTCTGTATGCAGGTGATGATAAGAATGCCTCTGGACGTGCAGTATCTCGTGATTTCGTAGCTTTAGATCATGGTCAGCGTGACGGCCTTAAGAACTTTATGTCTGTATGCGGCGGCAAGTTCACAACTCATCGACAGATGGCTGAAAAGGTCTGTGACATGATTTGTCCAGTCCTTGGTAACACCAAGAAGTGCACCACAGCAAGCGTCATGTTAACTGAGGCCCCATCTAAAGAACTGATGGAGCGTGCGCGTAAGGTATTCCCTGCTTACGGCGTTGAATTATCCGAGCATCGCCAGGGTGCCGATCGCTTCTCTAAGATTGTAAGCAAGATCGAGCATGACAAGGATCAAGGCGAAATCATTTGTGAGTGCGAGAACGTAACTCGTGCAGAAGTTGAGATGGTAGCTCAAGAGCCTACTACTCACTCCATCTCTGATTTACGTCGTCGTACCCGTCTTGGTATGGGTACTTGCCAAGGTACTTTCTGTACCTACCGTGCTGTTGGTACCGTTCAAGAGGTTACCGATCGTTGGACTTCCAACACCAAGGAGTTATTTAAAGAGTTCCTTGAGGCTCGTTGGAAAGGCATTCGCCCTGTTATGTGGGGCAATCAGATTCGCGATGTTGAACTTACTCGTGGTATCTACGAGGTATCTTTAAACATCAATAAAGAAGGCGAGACTGTAAATGACAGCATCAAGCCTTCTGCTAAAGAAGCAACCACAGCCAAGGCCCCTCAAGCGGCCAAGGCAGTTACCCCAGCACCAAAAGAAGCTGAGGTAAAAGCACCTGCTGCACCTAAGGCTGCGACTGTAGAGGCTAAGGCACCTGCCGCACCTAAGGCTGCACCTGCAGCTGCACAAGCAAAGGCTGCTACATCTAGTGGTGATGCCCAGATGCAAATTAAGGTAAGTAAGAGGGCTGACAAAGCCGCTATTCAAGCTCAGGTTAAGGAGGGCAAATAATGGCTAAGGTTCTCGTTGTCGGAGCAGGTATCTCTGGTTTGCTCTCAGCTTGCTATGCAGCAAAAGCTGGTCATGAAGTTAAAGTTTTAACCTACGGCTTAGGTGCTCTTACCGTAGCTGGCGGTATCATCGATATTTTTGGCTACGATGAGCAAGGCAACGCTGTTGCTGATCCTTTAGCCCATATCGACACATTACAAAAGCCACATCCTTATGCCCTTATGGGGTCTAAGCGAGTATCAGAGGGGCTTGAGGCATTTAAAGAGCTTACTGCCTCACAAAACTACACCTACTTGGGCGATGGTCATACTAACCATAGTGTGCCAACTGCAATTGGCTCTTTCAAACCATCAGGTTTAATTCCTCCAAGTATTGATTCAACTGAGATCTTCAAGCGTAAGAAGATCTTGGTGGTAGGTTTTGACTTACTCAAAGACTACTATCCAAAGCTCATTGCCAAGAATCTCCAGCATTACTTTGGCGATACAAAAGAAGTTAAGGTCAAGAACATCATCTTACACAACTGGCCAACAGGAAAAGGCTATCGTGATGTAAGTGCTATTGATCTTGCCCGTGAGCTTGAAACTGATTTAGGTCGTCTCAATTTTGTTGAGCAGCTTAAGGGTCACGTTGATGAAGACACCTCCATCATCCTGCCTCCTGTTTTAGGTGAGCGCCCAGAGCTCTCTGGCATGATTCAAAATGAGCTTGAAGAGCGCCTAAAGACCAAATTAGTTGAAGTGTCCTCCATCCCTCCATCAGTAACTGGTTTACGTTTAGACAAGTTACTGCGCAAAGAGTGTATGGATTTAGGTGTCGATATCATTGAGAAAGCCCAAGTAATTGGCTACACCTCAGTTGCCGATGCCTCAGATAGCCTCAAGGGCGACAAGAGAGCTGCTGCAAGCAAGGTATGCAAGACCCTAATTACTGGAGGTTTTGGCCATACTCATGAATATGCTGCAGATGCAGTCATTGTTGCTACTGGCGGTTTCTTCAGCTCTGGCTTGGTAACTCAGATGGGCCGTATGTTTGAGCCTATCTTTGATATCAATATTCCAGTGCCACAAGATCAAAAAGACTGGTCACATCAGTACTTATTCTGTGGCAAACCACAGCCTTTTGCCTCTTATGGCGTAGCTGTTAATGAGAACTTACAACCTATCGATCCTACTGGTGAAGTTCTGTTTACCAATGTGCAGTTTGTCGGACGCAGCTTACGTGGTTACGACTTCTGCTTTGAAAAGTCGGGTAATGGCGTTGCAGTAACTACTGCTTACCATGCAGTTACTCAACTTGAAGAAGTTTTAAAACAAACCGAAGCACTAACCGCATCACTGTACTAGGAGGTCAAAATGGGAACCAAGATTAGACAAGAGAATCCCGATGCATGCATTAGCTGCAACATCTGTTTGACCGCCTGTCCAGTGGCCAAAGCATCAAGACTTTATCGCGGCCCTAAGCTCAACGGTCCTGCACTTACCCGTATGCGTAAGCTCGTGGATGATGATGACGCTGTAGTTAAGTACTGCTCTAACTGCAAAAACTGCGATCGTGTGTGTCCATCTGGCACCTCAATCTCAGCTTTCAACATGAAGGCACGCTATGAGTACTTCAAGCATCATGAGCATGATCCAGCTGATCTCATCTTAAGCAACAATGAGAACATGGGTAAGCTGATGACCTCCATTCCTTTTGTTTCTGCAACATGCGCAAACTTAGGTATGAAGGTAGCAGGCAAGATCGGTGTGCTAGGCAAAATGGGTTTAGGCAACGAGGCTCCTCTGCCAAGCTATGCCACCATGAACTTTGCTACCCGCTTTAAGCTCTACAAGCAGCCAAGCTGTACTACTAAAGTTCTCTTCTTCCCAGGTTGCTATGTTAACTACAATGCACCTGATGTAGGTATGGCTTTAGTTGAGATCTTAAACCGTAACAACATCGAGGTGATTGTTGATAAGCGTCTGTCTTGCTGCGGTTCTCCAATCTTATCTACTGGTTATTTAGACAAGGTTGAAAAGCACGCTGTAAGCAACGTTAAGGTTTTAGCAGAATACGCTAAGCAGGGTATCGACATTGTTACAACCTGCACCACCTGCTCACTGTTCTTAAAGCAAGAATACGAAGAGCTCTTCAACATTAAAGAAGTTGAAGATTACAAAGATCACGTCTGGGATACCTCTGAGTACCTCATGATGCGTAATGCCAAGGGCATGCTCGTTAAGAGCTTTGGCACCATTAAGAAAAATGTTGCCTACCACACCGCCTGCCACCTTAAGGTTCAGGGCTTTGGCCGTCCATCACTGGATCTGCTTAAGTTTGTACCTGGTGTTGAAGTTGAAGACTTGCAAGCAGGTTGCTGCGGTCTGTCTGGTGTCTACGGTTACAAGAAAGAGACTGCTCCTATTGGCCGTGTCATTGGTACAACTCTTAGAGAAAAGCTCACTGCTAGTGAGGCAGATGTAGGACTTAGTGAGTGCAATATCTGTCGCTTGCAGATGGAAAATGGTACTGGCAAGAAAGCAATCCACCCATTAATGCTGCTGCGCGACTCTTATCGCAAACGTGCTAATGGCTAACTAGATCCAATCACACTTAATTGCGGTGAAGTCCCGAGCTTCACCGCGCATAGCTTGTGAATTGGCCACTTCAAATTAACGTGCTTATGTTTGCAACTTAACTCCTAGGCAAACATAAGCCGCCTTAGGCTAAAACTTAGCCTTGGCAATAAAGAATTTGCAGTTGCCCAGCTGCATCTACACCAACCTCAAGGTACATGTAAACTCAAAGCTCTTGCCCTTATTCATTAGCAAGTGCTCTTGTTGTGCGCCTGTATAACTGTAAAGGTCAGTGCGCTTGAATATGTTCAGGCATAGCAAAAGACAATGCCTGAGCGTGTTTTAGCTCAATGGTGTTTTACCTTTAGGTAGTGGGCTATTTATTGTTGTTGTTGTTTTGTGTCCCAAACCTTGTTGTGTGTGTTTAAAATTTTTGGGTGTTGTTGTGGATTGAGGCAACATCTAAAAGAGACGCCTAAGGCATCTTATTGCACCGTGTCAACTTGGACCGATTAACGGGGCAAAGGAGTTTCCATGCTCAAGTTTTTACAGCCAGCTCCACATATCGAGCGACTGCCAAAAGAGCAGATTGATCCTACCTATAGAAAGCTGCGTTGGCAGATTTTTATGGGTATTTTCTTTGGTTATGCGGCTTACTACTTAGTTCGTAAGAACTTCGCGTTAGCTATTCCTTACTTACAGGAGGAAGGATTTTCCAAGGCTGACTTAGGTTTTGCTCTGTCTGCAATTTCTATTGCATACGGCTTCTCTAAGTTCATCTCAGGTTCTTTTTCAGATCGTTCTAACCCACGTATCTTCTTACCATTAGGTCTGATCCTCTCTGGTGCCATTATGCTCTTAATGGGCTTTGTACCATGGGCTACCTCATCTATCACAGTAATGTTCGTCTTACTGTTCTTATGCGGTTGGTTCCAAGGTATGGGTTGGCCTCCATGCGGTCGTACCATGGTTCACTGGTGGTCACAAAAAGAACGTGGCGGTATCGTTTCAGTCTGGAACTGTGCTCATAACATCGGCGGTGGTTTACCTCCTCTGCTCTTCTTATGGGGTATGTACCTGTTCTCAGATTGGCACTCTGCTTTCTACATGCCAGCAATCGGTACATTCATCGTTGCCGTATTTGCTTACATGACCATGCGTGACACCCCACAGTCTTGTGGTCTGCCACCAATTGAAGAGTACAAGAACGATTACCCATCTGACTACTCTGAGAAGAACGAGCAAGAGCTTACTGCAAAGCAGATCTTCATGACCTATGTTTTCCCTAACAAGGCTCTGTGGCTCATTGCTATTGCAAACGTATTCGTTTACTTACTGCGCTATGGCGTACTTGACTGGTCCCCAACTTACTTACGTGAAGTTAAGGATCTGACCTTAGACCACTCCTCATGGGCTTACTTCCTCTATGAGTATGCTGGTATCCCAGGCACCTTATTCTGCGGCTGGGTATCAGATAAGGTCTTCAAGGGTAACCGTGGTTTAACCGGCGTGTTCTTCATGGTTCTCGTAACCATCGCTACCGCTGTGTTCTACTTCAACCCAGCTGGTCACGCAGCTATCGATATGGCTTGCATGATCATCATCGGCTTCTTAATTTACGGCCCAGTTATGCTCATCGGTCTGCACGCCCTTGAGCTTGCCCATAAGAAGGCTGCTGGTACTGCTGCAGGCTTTACTGGTCTGTTCGGTTACTTAGGTGGTTCTGTTGCAGCATCAGCCCTCATGGGTTGGACTGTTGAGCACTTTGGTTGGGATGCTGGCTTTGGCATCTTAATCGGCGGTTCTGCTCTTGCAGTTGTATTACTGTTAATCGTAACCGTCACCGAAGGTGCTACTAAGCGCAAGATTGCTGCTGAGTCTGCTGCCGAAGAGAACAAGTAATCGCGTTTAATAAAACTCAATCCCAAGCTGTACCGCTTAATGCGGTGCAGCTTTGTGAAAGTTAAATCTGTACTTTTGTTAGTAAGACTTCTTAGAAGGTTTTACTCACAAGAGATCAGTTGTGACTGGAGAATTGGCAATTGACTCTTACTTGAGCTTGGGCATATACGATATTTGATAAATGCTTAAGCTTAGGATCTTACATTCAGGCGTTCGTTTATACGAAATGCTAAATGAAACTAGCTTAACTACTGCTTTGGCCGAAACGAGACTTATATAAAGCCGCGTAGCTACCAAAGTTTCTTTGCTCTTACTTATGTTTAGCTAGCTTCACTTGAGCAGGAGTATTACTTTTTATCTAAAGCTGTGAGCTTTAGATGCTGACTGTGATTGCCTGGATATCTATAACACTGAGGCACCTCAAGTTTTCACGGGTGACCTTTGATTGTAGTAATAAAAGAGGAATAACTATGGCAAAGTACGTAATGGCTTTAGATGCAGGTACTACTAGTAACCGCGCCATTCTTTTCAATCAGAAGGGCGAAGTTTGCTCTGTAGCACAGCGCGCATTCACTCAGTACTTCCCTAAGCCAGGTTGGGTTGAGCACAACGCCGATGAGATCTGGGCATCTCAGTTAGGTGTTGCTGTTGAAGCTTTAAACAAGATCAGCGCTACTGCTGAAGATATCGCTGCTATTGGTATTACCAACCAGCGTGAAACTTCAATTGTTTGGGACAAGAACACCGGCGAGCCTATCTACAACGCTATCGTTTGGCAGTGCCGTCGTACTTCTGCTTACTGTGACTCTTTAAAAGAGAAGGGCTTAACCGATAAGTTCCGTGAGAAGACCGGTCTGGTTATCGATGCTTACTTCTCTGGCACTAAGATCAAGTGGATCTTAGACAACGTAGAGGGTGCTCGTGAGCGTGCCGAGAAGGGTGAACTCTTATTCGGTACTGTTGACACATGGCTCATCTGGAAGCTCACTAAGGGTAAGGTTCACGTAACTGACTACTCCAACGCTTCCCGTACTATGCTCTTTAACATCAACACTTTAGAGTGGGATGATGAGATCTTAGCTGAGCTGGACATTCCTCGTTGCATGCTTCCTGAGGTTAAGCCATCAAGCTGCGTATACGGTACTACTGACTGCTTAGGCGGTGAAGTAAAGATCGCAGGTGCTGCAGGTGACCAGCAGGCTGCTTTATTCGGTCAGACCTGTTTCTTCCCTGGTGAGGCTAAGAACACCTACGGTACTGGCTGCTTCTTACTCATGAACACTGGTGAAAAGCCTGTATTCTCAAAGAATGGTCTGGTTACCACCATTGCATGGGGTGTTGACGGCAAGGTTAACTACGCTCTTGAGGGCTCTATCTTCGTTGCTGGTGCTGCTATTCAGTGGCTGCGTGACGAGATGCACCTCATCGATTCTTCAATCGATTCTGAGTACATGGCATCTAAGGTTAAGGACACCAACGGCTGCTACGTTGTTCCTGCTTTCACCGGCCTTGGCGCTCCACACTGGGATCAGTACGCACGTGGTACCATCGTTGGTATTACCCGTGGTGTAAACAAGTCCCACATCATCAGAGCTACCTTAGAGTCTCTTGCTTATCAGACTAATGACGTTATTAACGCCATGAAGGCTGACTCCGGCATCGAGCTTAAGTCTCTGAAGGTTGACGGCGGTGCTTCTGCTAATAACCTGCTCATGCAGATTCAGTCTGACATCATCGCTGCTCCAGTACTCCGTCCACAGTGTGTTGAAACCACTGCTATGGGTGCTGCTTACCTTGCCGGTCTGGCTGTTGGCTACTGGACTTCTAAGGAAGACGTAATTCAGAACTGGGCTATCGCACGTACCTTCGAGCCTGAGATCACTGAAGAGGACCGTGCAAAGCGTATTAAGGGCTGGAACAAAGCCTTAACTTACGCACATGGTTGGGCAAAGGACGAGGACTAATATTATGATGCCATATATTGCTGAATTCGTAGGTACCGCCCTGCTCTTAATGCTCGGTAACTCCAACGTTTGTAACTGTATCTTAAGAAAGTCAGGTATGTCTGGCGCAGGCCCTGTGATGATTAACTTCGGTTGGGGTTTTGCAGTTATGGTTCCTGCTTTCATCTTCGGCGCATCTTCAGGTGCTCACTTCAACCCTGCTTTAACTGTAGCTTTAGCTTTAAATGGCACCTTTGACTGGGCCATGGTTCCAGGCTATTTCGTAGCTCAGATGGCAGGTGCTTTCACTGGTGGTTGCTTAGCATGGCTCCTGTGGAAGGATCACCTTGATGATGAAGAAGATCCAAACAAGAAGCTTGGTGTATTCTGCACCTCACCATCCATTCCTAACCGTTTCCGTAACTTCGTATCCGAGATCCTCGGTACTTTCTTACTCGTATTTGCCATCCTTGGCATCTCTCAGGTTCAGGGTTTAGCAACTGGTTTAAGCTACATCTATGTATGGGCAATCATCGTTGTTATCGGTATGTGTATGGGCGGTCTGACTGGATTTGCCATCAACCCAGCTCGTGACATGGGTCCTCGTTTAGCTCACTTTGTTCTTCCTATCAAGAACAAGCGTGACTCCAACTTCGGTTACTCCGTAGTTCCATTCGTAGGTCCATTCATTGGTGGTGCATTAGGTACTATCGTATACAACGCCATCCCATGGGCTGCAATGTAAGTTACTACTTTCGACACAGTCAGAAGTAATATCCTGCAGAGGGGGCTGCTGCAAGAAAGCCCCCTCTTTTAAATTATCCGTTTTTTTGGGCTAAGCTGCCGATGGCAGCTTAGCTTTTTTATTTGTCCTGCCCCAATAGCTCCCGCTCTCTAAGCTTGAATAGCCCTGCTATCTGCCCTATTTCTTAGGTACTAACAGTACCTTAGGTCTGCTCTATTTATTAGGCACTAACAGTACCTTAGATCTGACCTATTTCTTAGGTACTAACAGTACCTTTTAGGTCTACCCAATTGCTCTTAGCTGCAGCAGCTCTTACATAGACCATTGCACTACTATCATTTGCACCGCCCGCACTATGAGACTCTCACGCGATCACTGCCTGTTCCACAGTTAAGATCTCAGATTTGATCTTCTAGCTGTACTTTAGAGCTTTAATGATGGGCGCTTTGACTTGCTTGCTCGTTTAGCAGGCTTTTTGCTATTGAAAGTTGCATCTTGGTAGTCGAGCAAGATCGCAGTTACCTCATGTGCGTTTTTATTGCTTGCATGCTCAATAATCTTATCGAGGCTTCTTTTGCTTTTGACCAATCCTTGTCTGAGCGCGGAGACTAAAAACTCTATATTGCCGCGATCAATGGCAATCTTGAGAAGATCAGAGCGGTCAGCTGCCTTGAGCTCTAGATAGCTTAATAGATCGCACAGAGCACTCTCATCTGTCTGAAGAATAGAAAGCAACATTTCTAGATTGACCCTTAAACTACCTCCCTCTTCTTGCCGTGTTTTAGCTAAGATCACGCGGCAGATAGATAGATTTAATAGCTGCTGCATTCGAAAAAGTGCAATCTCTAGCTATGAACTTAACGCCCTCAGGGATCACAAGATCTGCATCATTGCCAAAGCATGCAAGCAGTCGACCCTCTTCAATCTCAAAATCCATCTGCAACCTCCACAATTTGCTCTATCACGCCCGATAACACTATTTGTGCACAATGATCGCCACGAGGCAAGATCAGGCTTAATAAAGACCAGGGGGTTAAAGCCTAGACTGTAAAGTTTTGAGCTGCCTCAATAAGCTCAAGTTCTCGGTACTCATTAGCCGTAATAACCTTAGCAAAGTCCAAGATCGCGCTTGTAGCACTCTTAGATTGCAAGCTGCTTGCAACACTAGTGTCTAGCTCTGTCGCTACATTAGTGTCTAGCTCTGTCGCTACACTAGTATCTAGGGCCGTCGCTACATTAGTGTTTAGCTCTGTCGCTACACTAGTGTCTAGCTCTGTCGCTACATTAGTGTCTAGCTCCGTCGCTACATTTGACGGTGCGAGCACGAAGGTTGGAATTTCGTAAAGATCAAGCTGCTTAAACTTCTTTATTAAAGACTCGCCTAAGCACTCTTGTAAGATGGTCGCGTTAAGATCTGCTCTCTCCATGAAGATGGCACTACATGGTACCTCTAGATCTGCAGCATTTAAGAGGAGATCTAAACCTTGCTCATAACGTAGCCTAAGCTCGCCTATCGTTGTGTCATTTAAAGAAGCTGCGTCTTGCTGCGCTTGTGATGATGATGTTGCGGCGAAGTTATGCAGGCTTTCAAAGTAAACAACTATACTTACCATGTAATCACCTTCTCATCCTTGCGATTGAGCAGAGCTAAGATCTCCATATAACCTGAAAACTCAAAACCTTCTGCGAGCATGCTTTGCTCAGTTAAACCTCTTGATCTTGCGGCTTTACCGCAGACGAGCAGTTTAGCGCCATGATCTAAGGCTAGCTTTTGATACAGTTTAGTAAGCTTGTGGATCTTCTCCATATCATCACTTGTCATGGCACTTTGAGGCCCAAAACAATTAGATAGCATGCTCGTATTAGCTGCAGCAATGGGGGCAGCCGCTCCCATAAAAAACAAGGCACCAATTGGTCTCTTGTCCTCAACACTTGCAATCATGTCGATAAGGCTCTGATGGCCATGAGTGAGTGTAGCTGGGCAGTTGATGATAAAGCTCTCTTTCACATACGACTCCGAACAAGATTTAGGTAAAACCCAAGCTTTCAAGCTTAGAACTATAAAGCTAAAAATAGTTTAAGGCCGGCACTTATCTTACTAACTTTGCGATCGCATGGAATATTTGGTGAAAAAAAAGGCCGCAAGCTTGATACTTACGGCCTTTTTTTATAACTGCAGATTAAGTATCTGCAGCCTCTTAGCTTTTATAGCCTAGCTTTAGAAACCACCATTCTGATTGAAGGTGTCCATAAAGCTTAAGTTATCTAAAGCCTCACCAATCTGCTTCTCAACTTCAGTGTTGTTGAGAATTACATCGTAAGACTCATTACGCAGCTTGGCACGAGCAATTTCCTCGCGACGCTGCTGATGGTACTTGAAGCCAGTACCAGCAGGGATGAGACGACCTACGATTACGTTCTCCTTCAGGCCGCGCAGCTCGTCGAGCTTGCCTGCCACGGAAGCCTCGGTAAGAACACGAGTGGTTTCCTGGAAGGATGCAGCTGAGATGAAGGACTCAGTAGATAAGGAAGCCTTAGTCAGACCCATGAGGATATGACGGTAGAGAACCTCTCTCTTGCCCTCAGAACGCAGACGCTCGTTTACGGTACGTACGTATGCAACCTCAGCGAGCTCATCCTTGATAAACTCAGTGGACTCACCTGGATCTAAGATCTCGCACTTGCGGAGCATCTGACGAACGATAACCTCAATGTGCTTATCGTTAATCTTTACACCCTGCAGACGGTAAACGTCCTGAACCTCGTTAACGATGTAGTTAGCTACAGCGTTAACACCACGCAGACGCAGAATGTCGTGTGGAGACTCTGGACCGTCAGCGATCACTTCACCCTTCTCAACCTTTTCGCCCTCGAAGACGTTCAGGTTGCGTGACAGGGCGATCATCTCCTCATGCTGCTCTGCTGGCAGACCGATCTCGTTTAAAGTGCCTGGCTCTGGAGTAATGATGAGACGACGCTTGGACTTGGTCTCCTTACCGAAGGAAACAGTACCAGAGATCTCAGCCAAGATTGCAGGCTCCTTAGGAGCACGAGCCTCAAAGAGGTCAGCAACACGTGGAAGACCACCGGTAATATCCTTAGTACCACCAGCCTGCTGAGGAATACGGGCGATAATATCACCGATGTTAACCTCTGCACCGTCGAGTAACTGCACAATGGCCTTACCCTGAAGCATGTACTGAGCAGGAACAGTAGTACCTGGGATCATTACGTCGTTACCGTCTTGATCAACGATCTTAACAGCTGGACGCTTGTCCTTACCCTGAGATGGGCGAGCAGCGATCTCACGGACCTCGATAGAGGAAATACCTAAAGCCTCATCTTCCTTCTTATCAACGGTAATACCCTCGATAATGTCGATGAACTTTAAGCGACCGTGCACTTCAGAAATAATTGGGTGGGTGTGAGGGTCCCAACGAGCGACAACAGCGCCAGCCTTAACCTCTTCACCATCCTTAACCTCAAAGATAGCGCCGTAAGGGATCTTATGGCTTTCCTTTGAAGCACCAAACTCGTCCATAACTAATAACTCGGACTGACGGGAAGTTACTACTTCCTTACCGTCGGTATTAGTTACAGTCTTAGAGTTCAGGATACGGATAGTACCTGAATTCTTAACAGTTGCACCAGACTCAGCAACAGCACGAGATGCAGCACCACCAATGTGGAAGGTACGCATGGTCAGCTGAGTACCAGGCTCACCGATGGACTGAGCAGCGATAACACCAACTGCCTCACCAGCGTTAACGATGTGGCCACGAGCAAGGTCACGACCATAGCACTTAGCGCAAACACCGTACTTAGTGGAGCAAGTAATAGGTGAACGAACCTTTACCTTCTCAATCTTGTACTCTTCTAAGATAGTGCAGCACTTCTCATCTAAGAGCATACCAGCAGGAAGCAGAACTTCCTTAGAACCTGGCTTTAAGACGTCATCAGCTAAGGTACGACCTAATACACGGTCACGTAAGTTCTCAATAACGTCACCACCGCTTACGTGTGGAGTGATCTCGAGACCCTCAGTGGTACCGCAATCGTCCTCAGTGATCACCAGATCCTGAGCTACGTCAACGAGACGACGAGTTAAGTAACCGGAGTTAGCGGTCTTAAGAGCGGTATCAGCAAGACCCTTACGAGCACCGTGGGTTGAAATGAAGTACTGCTGTACGTTCAGACCTTCACGGAAGTTAGCGATAATTGGGGTTTCAATAATGGAACCATCTGGAGTTGCCATCAGACCACGCATACCGGCAAGCTGACGAATCTGAGCTGGAGAACCACGAGCACCTGAGTCAGCCATCATGTAGATGCTGTTGAAAGATGCCTGCTGCTCTTCTTGACCTAAGATATTGGTTGCCTTCTCAACGGATAAGTTGGCCATCATAGCCTTCATAACCTTATCGTTGGCGTTAGACCAAATATCGATAACCTTGTTATAACGCTCGCCTTGGGTAATCTGACCGTTATCGTACTGTTGCTGAATGGACAGAACTTCCTTCTGAGCTGCAGCAATAATGGTCTGCTTCTCCTTAGGAATGAGCATGTCGTCAACGCAAACAGAAGAACCGGAGATAGCTGCGTTACGGAAACCGGTGTACATGACGCGGTCAGCGAAGTATACGGTCTCAGAGAGGCCTAAGAGGCGATAGCAGTTGTTTAATAAGCCTGCAATACGCTTCTTACCTAAAGGCTGGTTAGATACCTTGGTAAACCAATCCTTCTGAGCTAATACTTCACGCATGTTCTCTTCATTTACACCCTCTACTGGAGGATCAATGAAGTCATAGGACATACCGCGTGGCAGGATTAAAGAGAGAATGGCACGACCAATAGTGGTTAAGCGCAGCTCATTCTTATCTGTGAACTCTCCAGTCTCTGGATCCTTAACAGAGTAAGAGATGCGGCAAGCTACACGAGCCTGCATCTCAGCAACACCACTCTTGTACAGACGCTCTGCCTCATGGGCATCAGAGATGATCATACCCTCGCCCTTAGCGCCAACACGTGACTTAGACATGTAGTACAGGCCTAATACCACGTCCTGTGCAGGAACGATGATTGGGTCACCTGAAGCAGGAGACAGAATGTTGTTGGTAGACATCATTAACGCACGAGCCTCAAGCTGAGCCTCAAGGGTTAATGGAATGTGAACAGCCATCTGGTCACCGTCGAAGTCAGCGTTAAATGCTGGACATACGAGTGGGTGCAGACGGATAGCCTTACCTTCAACTAAGATTGGCTCGAAAGCCTGAATACCTAAACGGTGCAGGGTCGGAGCACGGTTTAATAATACTGGATGCTCGCGGATTACCTCTTCAAGTACATCCCATACGATTGCATCCTCGCGCTCTACCATCTTCTTAGCTGCCTTGATGGTAGCGGCGTGACCGCGCATCTCAAGACGACCGAAAATGAATGGCTTGAAGAGCTCTAATGCCATCTTCTTAGGAAGACCGCACTGGTGCAGACGCAGATTAGGACCGCAAGTAATTACAGAACGACCAGAGTAGTCAACACGCTTACCGAGCAGGTTCTGACGGAAACGACCTTGCTTACCCTTAATCATGTCAGCAAGTGACTTTAATGGGCGCTTGTTAGAGCCAGAAATAGCGCGACCGCGACGACCGTTATCCATCAGAGCGTCAACGGACTCCTGGAGCATACGCTTTTCGTTACGTACGATGATCTCTGGAGCAACTAAGTCTAAAAGACGCTTTAAACGGTTGTTACGGTTGATCACACGACGGTATAAGTCGTTGAGATCGGAAGTAGCAAAACGACCGCCATCAAGTGGAACTAATGGACGTAAATCTGGAGGCAGAACTGGCAGAACAGTTAAGATCATCCACTCAGGCTTGTTACCAGAATGAACGAAAGACTCCATGAGCTTTAAGCGCTTGGCGTACTTCTTACGATTAGACTCTGAAGAGGTGGTGTCTAAAGACTCACGTAAAGAGTTAATCTCGGCCTCAAGATCCATGTGCTGCAGGATCTCTAAGATAGCCTCAGCACCCATCTTGGCGCTAAAGTCATCACCAAAGAGCTCGAGTGCATTCATGTACTCTTCTTCGGTGAGCAGCTGACGCTCACGAAGCTCAGTCATACCAGGATCGGTAACAACATAGCTCTCGAAGTAAAGTACGCTTTCAATATCGCGTAACTTCATATCGAGAATCAGACCGATACGGGATGGCAGTGACTTTAAGAACCAAATGTGAGCTACAGGGGATGCCAGCTCAATGTGGCCCATACGCTCACGACGTACCTTAGCCTGGGTAACTTCAACACCACACTTATCACAGATAGTGCCACGGTGCTTTAAACGCTTGTACTTACCGCAAAGACACTCGTAATCCTTGGTAGGGCCGAAGATCTTGGCACAGAATAAGCCGTCACGCTCTGGCTTGAAAGTACGATAGTTGATGGTCTCTGGCTTCTTAACTTCGCCATAAGACCAAGCACGGATCATCTCAGGCGATGCAAGACCAATCTTGATCGCGTCAAAATCCTCAAGCTTCTGCTTGAGGGCGTTGTTGCTGCGGTTAGCAAGCTTGCCTAAAGACTCAGAAATATCTAAGCCCATTGCAAACTCGTCGTCCTTATTAGCGGTCGGAAGTTCGGTGCCAAAGCCCTCTAAGAGGGTCTCGTCTTGACCGATTTCTTGCATGCTCACAACAGTTTCTCCTGCGAAGAAATTATCTTTTATGAGTTGTCAGTTTCGCTTTAGAGCCGTGAATATTTGTCCCTCACGGCTTTGATTGTCTGACCAGCAGCTCTTAGGATAAAACGTCCAAAAAGCGACTTTACAACTCCATGCCTTAGCGCAGGGACTTTTTTAGCCCCTGCAGCAGGTTGCCCTGCTTTTTAGGCAGCAGCTTCATTGAGGCTGCCACCACGGCAATTAGTCTTTGCGAACCAGGTCGATATTGATACCCAGCGAGCGGATTTCACGAAGCAATACATTGAAGGACTCTGGGATGCTAGCTTCCATCTTGTATGCACCGTCAACGATGTTCTTGTACATCTTGGTTCTGCCGTTTACGTCGTCTGACTTAACAGTCAGCATCTCACGTAAGGTATAGGCAGCACCGTAAGCCTCAAGGGCCCACACTTCCATTTCACCGAAGCGCTGACCACCGAACTGAGCCTTACCGCCTAATGGCTGCTGAGTAACTAATGAGTAAGAACCGGTAGAACGAGCATGCATCTTGTCATCAACTAAGTGGTTGAGCTTGAGCATGTACATATAACCAACGGTTACCTTACGCTCGAATGGACGACCAGTAGTACCGTCAAATAAAGTCATCTGACCGGACTTAGGCAGACCTGCAAGCTCGAGCAGCTCCTTAATGGATTCTTCGGTTGCACCGTCGAATACAGGGGTAGCTACTGGCATACCGTCACGTAAGTTCTCGGCAAGTACCATTACCTGATCATCAGACATTGAGCTAATGTCTACTTCCTGTGAAGAGCCACCTAAATCGTAGATCTTCTGCAGCATAGCGCGGATTTCAGCAATAGCCTTTTGCTCAACAAGCATCTTGTTGATGACATTACCGATACCCTTAGCAGCTAAACCTAAGTGAACCTCGAGAACCTGACCAATGTTCATACGAGAAGGCACACCTAATGGGTTGAGCACGATATCTACTGGTACACCATCCTCATCGTATGGCATATCCTCGATAGGGCAAATCTTAGAGATAACACCCTTGTTACCGTGACGACCTGCCATCTTATCGCCTGGCTGAATACGACGCTTAACAGCGAGGTAAACCTTAACGATCTTCAGAACGCCTGGGGTTAAGTCATCACCCTCAGTGATCTTACGGCGGATAACTTCGTACTTTTCCTTGTACTCAGCACGGTACTCATCAATGCGAGCAGAGATTTCTTCAATCTCACGCAGTGCCTTGTCGTTAGGTACATGGCACTCAAAGAGCTCAACATCGGACAGAGCATCAACTTCCTTGCGGTCTAAACCAGCACGGACGAGGATGTTACGTACCTGGCGGAGCATACCGGCAGTTAAGAATGAGAACTCTTCGTCTAAGTCCTTACGTGCCTTGCTCAGCTGCATCTCTTCGATTTCGAGTGCGCGTGAATCCTTATCTACGCCCTCACGGGTGAATACCTGTACGTCTACAACAGTACCGAATACACCGTTAGGTACGCGAGTTGAGGAATCCTTAACCTCAGAAGCCTTCTCACCGAAGATAGCGCGAAGCAGCTTCTCTTCTGGAGTTAACTGGGTCTCACCCTTTGGAGTTACCTTACCAACGAGGATATCGCCGCCGCAAACTTCAGCACCAACGTAAACGATACCGGACTCATCAAGCTTAGAGAGAGCCTGCTCACCTACGTTAGGAATATCAGCAGTGATTTCCTCAGGGCCGAGCTTGGTGTCACGAGCCACACAGGAGATTTCCTGAATGTGGATAGTGGTTAAACGATCCTTAGCTGCAACACGCTCGGAAACTAAGATAGAGTCCTCGTAGTTGTAACCGTTCCATGGCATGAAGGCGATACGTAAGTTCTGACCTAATGCCAGCTCACCTAAATCAGTGGAGCTACCGTCAGCTAATACGTCACCAGCTGCAACCTGCTCGTAAATGTTTACACATGGACGCTGGTTAATGCAGGTGTTCTGGTTAGAACGGGTGTACTTGATGAGGTTGTAAATATCGATACCAGCATCAGAAGTACCACGGATCTCATCTTCGTTAACACGAACAACGATACGGTTGCCATCAACGTGCTCGATAACACCGCCACGACGTGCCACGATGGAAACACCAGAGTCAACCGCTACAGCACGCTCCATACCAGTACCAACGAATGGCTTTTCAGAACGAACAGTAGGAACAGCCTGACGCTGCATGTTTGCACCCATCAGCGCACGGTTAGCGTCATCGTGCTCAAGGAACGGAATCAACGCTGCAGCAACGGAAATAACCTGCTGAGGTGAAACGTCCATGTACTGTACGTCACAGGCGCGGCGAACAGTAGATTCGCCCTTATAACGGCACTGTACGTACTCATCGATAATGTTACCGTTCTCGTCTAAGTCAGTGTTTGCCTGAGCAATAACATACTGACCTTCGTCGATAGCAGATAAGTACTCAAAGTCCTCAGATACGTGCTGATTGTTAACACGACGGTATGGAGTCTCTAAGAAGCCATAGTCGTTGCAACGAGCAAACACAGCTAAGGAGTTGATAAGACCAATGTTTGGACCTTCAGGGGTCTCAATTGGACATAAACGACCGTAGTGGGTTGGGTGAACGTCACGAACCTCGAAGCCAGCACGCTCACGGGTTAAACCACCTGGGCCTAAAGCGGAGATACGACGCTTGTGGGTAACCTCAGATAATGGGTTGTTCTGATCCATGAACTGAGATAACTGTGAAGAGCCGAAGAACTCCTTAATAGCAGCACTAATTGGCTTAGCGTTGATGAGCTCCTGTGGAGTGGTGCTATCGAGATCGCCTAAAGACAGACGCTCCTTAACTGCACGCTCTACACGAACCAGACCGATACGGAACTGGTTTTCAGCCATTTCACCAACGGAACGAATACGTCTGTTGCCTAAGTGATCGATATCATCAATGGTCTCTTTACCGTTGCGGATACGCACGAGGTAACGCATAACCTTGATGATGTCGTTGTGAGACAGGGTGCCACGGTATAACTCATCACGCTCACGGATTAAGTTTAAGGCCTTACCCTTCTTATCTGTTACTTCAGCATCGATAATAGCAGCCTTAGCAGTACGATCTTTGAGCAGTTCTAATGGCAGAATTACGCAACGCTCGAGCTCAACGGTCTCACCATCCTTTGGAGTGATCTGAACCTTCTTGAAGACGAAACGATCAGCGGCACTTACCATAGGATCGTTTACAGCCTTAACTAAGAAGCCGTCGAGGAAGTCTAAGAGCTTGTCAGCACAACGCTCTGGATTGGACAGAGGCAGGCACTGAGCCTCAGATGGCTCTAAGTGTGCACGTACGATGTCAAGAAGCTTTGGATACTCAGCGTATACATAGCCACCAGTTACGTAGATGCCACCATCCTGGGTGTTAATAGGGAACTCGCTGTCAGATAAGGTGCGCTCTAAAGCGGTCTTGACACGTGAGATCTCAACGAAGCGAGAATCAAACTTCATACGACCTACAGAAGATAAGTCGTAGCGATCCTCTGCAAAGAACAGGTTGTTAAAGAGACCTTCTGCAGCTTCGGTGGTTGGAGGCTCACCTGGACGCATCATCTTGTAGATTTCAAACAGAGCAGCGATACGATCATCGTTGTCTGAAGTGAGATCACGAGTTGCGTCAGAACGCATGGTATCAGCAATGAATGAACCCTCATCAACCTGAGAGGTGAAGAGGATCTCAAAGCGCTTGAGACCTAACTGAGGAATTAAAGGCAGCTTCTCTAAGGTAAGCTCAGTGTTAGCAGCTAACACTACATTGCCTTCCTTATCCTTGTAGTCCTTAGCGAGGATCTTACCGATAAGGTGCTCAGGTGGAATCTCGATATAGTTCTGGCCAGCCTTACGCAGTTCACGAATATGGCGAACGGTAATCTTCTTACCAGCCTCAACTAATACCTTGCCATCAAGCTGAATGTCGAAAGTAGCGGTTTCACCACGCAGACGATCAGGAACAAGCTCCATCATGAGCTTATTGGACTTGATCTCAATTGCAACGGTATCGTAGAAGATATCGAGAATCTGCTCGGTGTTGTAACCTAAAGCACGCAGCAGAACAGATGCTGGTAACTTACGACGACGGTCGATACGAACAAACAGGTTGTCGCGGTGATCGAACTCGAAGTCTAACCATGAGCCACGGTAAGGAATAATACGGGCAGAGAAGAGTACGCGACCTGGGTGGGTCTTACCCTTATCATTGTCAAAGAATACACCAGGAGAACGGTGTAACTGAGAAACAACTACACGCTCAGTACCGTTAATGATGAAGGTACCATTCTCAGTCATGAGCGGAATTTCGCCCATATAGACTTCCTGGTCAATCTTCTCTTTAACAGTCTTAGGAGAGTCCTTCTCGTAACGAATAAGGCTTAAGTTGACCTTAAGAGGGGCAGAGTAAGTGGTGCCACGAATCATACACTCGTGAACATCGAACTTAGGCTCACCTAACTTGAAAGAGTTGTAACAGAGCTCAGCATTTCCCGAATATGACTTGATTGGGAAAACACTCTTGAAAGCAGCAACTAAGCCGTTCTCATTTAACGGATCGGCGCTGATGAATTGTTTGAATGAATCAAGCTGAACGGCAAGTAAGTATGGGGTGTCGAGCACCTTAACTCGCTTTCCGAAATCCTTACGGATACGCTTTTGCTCAGTATACGAGTAGACCATGGAATTGGGATCCTCAGGTTGATCTTTGTCGCGATTGAGGGGCTATAAAAGCCGCCTGCCCTGCTTGCAACAAGCAAACCGGTCAACGCATTGATATTTAAAGCCTAATCTACTACTTTAAACCTTTTACAGTTTTTAGAACATGTAAAGTTTATGTTCGTATCTTTGCTTTACTATTTCTTTGCTACCGGGTCAAATCACTAATATAGATGTTGTGCTCTTATACAAGTTACAAACACTTGTGCGTTGTACTACAAGCATAAGGCTATACACAGCCATCTTAGGTGGTTTGAGGTCATGGATGGCGCAAGTCACTGCAACCATTAAGATTAAGACTGTTACTCATCACTTCAAGATGCACGACCGAATGAAAAGCTCACGCAAAGCTTCATTGAGTTAGGTCGTCGTCCACAGCGTTAATAATGGCATATAAAAACATGCCCTTATTCTTACCAGTAATTAAATCCGCTGCTACAAGCTGCATCCGTAAGTTTGTTCAAACTACCCTGGCATTTAAAGCCTGAGCAAACTAATGTAGCTATACGATCTTTATTAAAGAAGCTTTCAATGAGCTTAAACAAGATCGTTGCTCTCAAACTAATAGTTGAACATAGATGCTCGCATGGAGCGTTAGCTGACTTTGCAGCATACTCAAGTTCATTCACTCATACAGCGCAGACGGTCGCCTTTAACGACCGAAACCTACACAAAAGCTCTTAGCTTGTGCACTTAATGGCATTTAAAGACCATGTGTGCAACGGTTTCTTATCTGCTCTGGGCACATTTAAGTGCCAATTGCTCTAAAGAGCAGCAGCCAAGAAATGAACTTTGTAATACGGTATTTGCCTAAGACCTAAGTCAAAGGGTACGGTGCAGAGTATATAAGCGCGATTCTACAGGCTAATGATCGGCAGAGAATGGGCAGCGCGCAGCGCGTTTTCCCTATAATCTGTTTGAGCTCATACACAGGCTGCATGGCTGATCAGTAACACGGTAGTAACTAACTGGTTTTGGAACGCTTAGAACAGGCCATAGGCCTAAGACGGACGGAAAACACAAATTAAGCTTGTGCACTTTTACTTAATTTAGGTCAGAGCTGACCCCGGCATCGTCCTGGTGAGTATTGATGTCAAAATCTGAATGTTCTTCAGTTAAATTGCATCACCTTTTAAGGCATCGAAACCCGAGGCCCATTAAGAGCACTCGGGTTATATTGCACAGGCTGCTAGGCAGCCTGTACTCCGAATCGAAGCATTCGGCTATTTGAGCAGTGTCTATTACTCGATGGTAACAGTAGCACCAGCCTCTTCGAAGGCCTTCTTGAGAGCCTCAGCGTCTTCCTTAGAAACGCCTTCCTTGATCTTAGCAGGAGCAGACTCAACTAAGTCCTTAGCTTCCTTCAGGCCTAAACCGGTAGCGCCACGAACTGCCTTAATAACAGCGATCTTGTTGCCACCAACGTCCTTTAAGGTTACGTCGAACTCGGTCTTCTCATCAGCAGCAGCGGCACCGCCAGCAGCTGGGCCAGCAACTACAGCAGCAGCAGCTGAAACGCCGAACTTCTCTTCCATTGCCTTAACGAGCTCAACAACTTCCATAACGCTCATTTCAGCAATAGCGTTAATGATATCATCCTTAGATAATGCCATTTTGGTATTCCTTTAGAAAAAGTAATCTGTATAGATGAGTGCTAAAAGCATGCTCATCAAAAAATCTTTAGACTGACTAAGTCAGTTATGATGCAACTTTAGTAAATATACAAAGTTGCAACTTAGTCTTAGAAAGCAGACTGTGCTTTATAAAGCCATAAGGCTCTATTAAGCAGCGCCACCCTCTGCCTGAAGCTTGTCGCCCAGAGCAGAAAGAGTACGTACGAGCTTGCCAGCTGCAGCTTCCTTCATGGTTGCCATTAACTGAGCAACGCCTTCCTCGTAGGTTGGCAGTGATGCTAATACGTCAACGTCCTTACCATCATATAAAGTGCCTTCAAAAGCTAAGGCCTTGATGGAGAACTTGTCGTTCTGCTTTGCGAATTCCTTGAACAGACGTGCAGCTGCGCCTGGGTGCTCCATGGAAAGACCGATTAAGGTTGGGCCCTTGAACTGGTCCTTCATGCACTCAAAAGCGGTGCCTTCTACAGCACGAGCAAGGAGGGTGTTACGAACAACGTGTAAGTAAACGTTGTTAGCACGTGCGTCCTTGCGGAGCTTGGTCATTGCAGCTACAGGAATGCCACAGGAATCAGCACAAACAGCTGATAATGCTTTCTTGGCGACTTCGCTAACATCAGCAACAATTTGCTTCTTGTCTTCGAGATTTAATGCCATTTTTAGCAGTGACTCCTGGTTTATCACAGCCGCCACACTTATCCCCTGCATATAAGACGTACATACAGGCTGACTTACGCTTAAGCTATGACAGTTGACCCCATTATAGGGGCATGTACCGGATATCAATTCTAAAGGATAGATCCTATAGAGCTAATTTCCGCCTGCGCAGGATGATTAAGGATACTTCCCCCTGCGGTCTTTGGTTGGGAGATTAAGCTCCCGGCCAAATTCATAATGTTAGTATCCAAACATGTAATCTTTAAGAAAGAGGCCTAAGCCCCTTTCTTTAAGGGCTCTAAAGCTGATGCTCTAGACGTTGCTATTAAGAAGCAGCGCCAGCACGATCAGTCTTTAAGGTGCTCTTATCAACGGTGATGCCGCCACCCATAGTGGTGGAGATGCATACCTTCTTGATGAAGGTGCCCTTAGCAGCAGCTGGCTTAGCCTTAACAATAGCGCCTAATAAAGCGTTTAAGTTGTCAACCAGCTTGGCAGAGTCGAAGTCAACCTTACCAATAGAAGCCTGGATAACACCAGTCTTATCGTTACGGTAACGAACCTGACCAGACTTAGCATTCTTAACAGCGGTAGCTACGTCACGGGTAACAGTACCAACCTTAGGGTTTGGCATTAAGCCACGTGGACCTAAGATCTGACCTAACTGACCTACAACGCGCATTGCATCTGGAGAAGCGATAACTACGTCAAAGTCAGACTTGCCCTGCTTAATCTCGTGAGCAAGCTCGTCCATACCTACGAAGTCTGCACCTGCAGCCTTAGCCTGCTCAGCTAATTCGCCCTGAGTGAAAACTACAACGCGAACAGTACGGCCGGTGCCGTGTGGCAGAACGGTAGCGCCACGGATGTTCTGGTCGGACTTGGTTGGGTCGATACCGAGCTGGATAGCGACGTCTACAGACTCAACGAACTTTGCCTTAGCGGTCTTCTTTAAGGTGTCGAAACCCTCAGTTACATCATACTCGCGAGTGCGGTCGATGATGGAACGGATTTCCTTCATGCGCTTAGATAACTTTGCCATGTCTTACTCCTCCACCTGAACACCCATGGAGCGGGCAGTACCGGCGATTGTACGTGCAGAAGCTTCTAAATCTGCACCGGTCATGTCAGGCTCTTTAACCTTAGCGATCTCAAGGCACTGAGCCATGGTGATCTTACCAGCTACTTCCTTGCCAGGCTTGTGAGAGGCTGACTGGATGTTCAGAGCCTTCTTGATTAAGAAGGATGCTGGTGGGGTCTTAGTGATGAAGGTGAAAGACTTGTCAGCATAAACAGTAATAACTACTGGAACTGGGGCGCCCTTCTCGAGTTTTGCAGTGTGAGCATTGAATGCCTTGCAGAACTCCATGATGTTAACGCCGTGCTGACCTAAGGCAGGACCTACTGGAGGAGCTGGATTGGCATTACCAGCGCCAACCTGCAGCTTGATGTAGGCAGAAACTTTCTTTGCCATGTTATAAATTCTCTCTATGTGGGTATGGCGCGCTCAAACAAGGTGTTTGATACGTCAAACTCTCCGAGTTTGATACGCTTCCCGCATCAAGGGTAGAACCTTGATTTACTAGGAAATCTGATACTGAATATGACTTAGAAACCCTCAAAAACGAGATCTACGTCACAAAACAGTAAATCCTAAATATTATACAGAATCCATTTTCGCTGATCAACAACTTTTGGTGATCTTTTTTACATTTCATTTTAATCTCACTTAGTCCTAATGATCTTCTGATCCTCAAAGCTATGATCCACTGCTTTTTCCCCTAACATCACTGATCTTTTTAAGTCCTAAGGCCAGCCCACCCTTTATGATCCCCGATCTTTAAGCCACCATAACAATCAAGGCTCTCGACGCTATTTAGAGCGAGAAATGCAAAGCAGCAAATTAAGCTGCTTACGAGGTCAAAGCAAGCGGCAGCGGCAGAGGAAAATTTGGCAAAGCAAAGTAAGGGGACAATGTAAAAAAGCAGAGAGCTGTTGCGGGGATATTGAGACGCTCTTAGATATGGCCTGACACTGGGGAGTTGCCTTAGTAATTAATAAACAGCCTATTAATCGCATTCAATATGAAAACAGGATGCTCTAATAGTATGTCTTTTAAGTATGTAATGGTAACGTTCTGCGCTAAAGCCAGCTTTTAGAAGAGCTTAATAGCATTGAGCAGCTGGGTCTATAAAAAGATAATCGTCTTTTATATGCCATTCTTAAATTATAGACACAACTCCCCAGTATCAGATGGCTGCAGATACGCAAGGGGAGGAGGATAAAGATGACAGGTATAAAAAAGGCAGTCATATGACTGCCCTTTTGCAACAATACATTGAGGCTTTGATAAGCCATCCATGCTCTTAGTCGATATCTTTTTCAACCTGGCCGAGCTCAAGCTCAACTGGGGTAGCACGACCGAAGATGTTGATAGAAACGGTAAGACGGTTCTTCTCGTAATCAACCTTTTCAACGGTACCAGAGAAGTCCTTGAAGGTACCCTCGGTAGCACGAACCTTTTCACCAACTTCAAAGAGGTTCTTAGGACGTGGAGCCTCAGAGGTCTCCTTAAGGCGATTTAAGATACGATCAGCCTCAGCCTTAGTAATTGGCATTGGACGCTCTGGAGTACCACCGATAAAGCCTAATACGCGCTCGGTGTGCTTAACAAGCTGCCAAGAGTCGGAGGTCATCTTCATCTCGACCATAACGTAGCCTGGGAAGAACTTACGCTCACTCTCACGCTGCTTGCCGTCTTTAACGTCCTTAACCTTCTCTTTTGGTACCAAGACTTCACCGAAGTACTCTTCCATGTTGTTAATCTTGATACGCTCGATTAAAGCTTGTGCAACACGCTGCTCGAAGCCAGAGTAGGCCTGCAGGATGTACCAACGCATAGGAACCTCAGATGGATCCTTAGGCTCTAACTTTAATGGCTTCTTGAGGTCGATAAGACCAGTCTTCTTATTTCTAGTTGCAACCTTCTTAGCAGGAGCCTTCTTAGACTCTTCTACCTGTGCGATTACAGCGTCAAAAGGAGAAGCTTCACCTGATGCAGCAGCCTGCTCATCTGTTAAGAAAGGAGCTTCTGCATCTTGTGCGATATCGTCGACCATAGGAGCTTCGGCAGATACGCCCTGCTCTGCAGACTCTACCTTCTCTTCTACCATGTTTTCTAAATCTGACATTTAGGACACCTATCTATCTTATAAGGTGATGATGCGGACGATCTGCAAGAAGATCAGGTCGCATAAGTACAGGAAGAGGCTGACTAAGCTTACAGCGATGAAAACGATGAAAGTAGTCTGCAGACCCTCGTTACGAGTTGGCCATACTACCTTACGTAACTCGGTGTAGGAGTCGCGGGTGAAAGCGAGCAGTCTCTTGCCCTTGCTAGTAAACAGAGTAACAGCAAGACCAGCTACGATGATAGCAATAACTAAAGCTACACGACCTAAACGGACTAAAGAAGTCTCATCGATCATCATGAAGCGGGTGTAGTAGTAATTACCACCGATTGCAAGCACTAATAAAGCAAGGGATACAGTCCATAAGACATAATCAAGTGGGTTAGAAGCACCCTGCTTTGCCTTCTTAGCATCTACCTTCTTTACCTCGGCTTTCTTGGTATCGGCAGTCTTAAGATCGGACTTCTTGTTCTTAACGGCAGCATTTGCTTTCTTAGAAGCATCAGCTGTCTGCTTGCTGTTCTTACTTTCGCTCATTTTTGACACTCTGTACTTGCATACAGAGATCCCGGCTTAAACAATCAATGTATGTGACAGCTGTACTTGCAATGCAACCTAGCGCTTACAAAGCAAGAGTGTGACTGTCATGGGCTAAATCTGGAGTCTTATGTTTACTGAAAGTCCATCAGTAAATCTTCTTAAGCTCAGTTAAATTAGAGATCCCGGCACATAGCGTTTAACTCTCTAATAGAGCTAATAGACACTATAAATAAGACGTAAGCATCAGATCTAACACATGGCTAGATAAGTATGTTTAAAGCGTCTTTAATGATCTAATGCGGGAGCTTAATTAGGTCTTACCAAAGGTTAGAGACCTTAAATCTGTGATCTTGAAAAGATCTGATCTGAGCAAAGAAAAATACCCTATACCACGTCATTAGTCAACCTAAAACGGGGATATATCAGCACTTTTTATGTCTTAGACAAGCGAAGCGTTAATAGAAACTATAGAGATAAGCTATACCATCTAATGATCTATCTAAGTGGCTATTTTTCTGCCCATACAAAAAAGCCGCAGCATCTTGCGACACTACGGCCTTTTTAGCTATCAACTAATGTTGATAACTGTGTTTAACTCATCAACGATTACTCGAGGATGGTTGAAACAACGCCTGCACCTACGGTACGGCCACCCTCACGGATAGCGAAGCGCTCACCAGCAGC
>NZ_KI519514.1:28558-35699 GCF_000482845.1 Anaerobiospirillum succiniciproducens DSM 6400 | reverse complement strand
CTCCTCTAGACTTCAAGAACGAGTTGATGGCTAGCTAAAAAGAAACAAGCCTACGCCCTATACCGAGGTATAGAGCGTAGGCCTACGATGTAGCTAGCTACACAGAATCAATGTATATTAGATGGCTAAAGGCTATAGCCTTTGGTTAGGGATCCTATTGTCTTTTTTCAGCGTTCTCGAGACAAATTCCTTGATTTTGAATGTTTTCGATTGAAATTGAAAGATGATACGGTATACCGTTAACTTTTGTGGTTAGCGTAATACAAAAACTACATGTCCGGATCATGCAGATGCATGCATATATCATAGCTTAAACGGCTTATATATGGCCTTTCCAAATATCGATCAAATACGGCTAAAGAGACGTCTCTGAGCATGAGCAACAGATTTCGGCCAAGGGATTTCCAAAGAAGGCTAAGTTGGACGATCTTGTTCTTAACAGACTGAGTTATGGTGTTTTTCTTTGGCATCGGTAGATCTTACTAAATGGATGTCAGTAACTGTTCATATCTTACTGTAAAGCAACATAAACACGTATCAATGCAGTTATTCTGTCATATTGTGCTTCCATTTGTAGAAGAGTGTGTTGCTTATGCCAACAAGACTGCATCTTTGCTTAACGCTCAACTTGCAGTCGCAAGCTTCAACAATTGAGTCTACGATGATTTTGCGGGTGCCTGGTTCAACTTCAAGTGTTGTTGCCTTTCCAAGACACCCGCTGAGACTTTTTTTAATAGTGTAACCGCACCTTCTGCCTGCTTATTTTTACGCCTCAATTCGGCATTTAGCTTGTTTGCTGCGTCCAACTCACCTTTGTAAGTTTGCATAGCTCTGCTAACCTTTGATAACTGCTTATTACTGATAGCAAGACGGTTCTCAAGGTTCTTGTGAGAAGTGTCACCATTAACAGCGTACCATGTACAGAGGCTCTTCAGCTCATCAACACTGCACTGGTACTGCTTGCAGGTAGCCGCCGTGATCTCACTGTCAAAACCTGAGTTTTTGCAAGTTAAAGCAGCATGAATGGCTTCCTCAAAATCTGAAAAGGCTGCAGGGAAATCAGGCTTTTCGGATGTGACGTCACCTATATGGGTGTCGACTACGTACTGAACAGTGCTTGTGCTAATACCGAACTCTCGTCCGATTTCTGCCAGGGTCTTTCCCTGAAGACGACGTTGAACTATGTCGTCCTTAACAGCTTTAGTTAGTTTGCTCTTTTTAGGCATTTGAAAACCTTATTAAAAGGAGGGCAGGTGATGTTTATAGTTTACTGTAAATTAACAGAAAAATGTGTCAATGACCTAATTCTGTCATATAGTGTGATTACTGTCAGCCTTGAGACGGTGAAGATCGTCAACTCTTTACCGAAGCTCAAGATCCATCCACTCGATAAGTAGTCGTACTTATACGTGCTAACGCCTTGCTTAATGTGGCATGGCACTTTGAAAAGGCAGCTGTCATGGCTGTCTTTTTGGTAATAATGAGTTGATTAGCGCTTATAGGCAGGCGTTGTGAGGGTGACTGGCTCAAGATTATGTTTAACCCAAGTAAGTGCGAGTAGTGCGAGCTCGTCAAGGATGTCCTCGTCAAAGTCTCCCTTGCCATTGATGGCGTGAGCGATCTCTTTAGCGCGAGCTAAGTCATCATCGCTAATGGCATTATGAGAGCCTAAGTGCCTGATGAGGGCGTTGAGCATGGCCCTATACTCCCTATCCCAATTTGCGCCACCGTTGCGATAGAACTCGGAGCGGATACGTCCGGCAACGCGGATGACTTCGCCTTGTACGGTCTTGGCTGGCCCCTGAGGTGGCACCAGAGAGTCCCAGAGGTTATTAAACTGCTCTTGAGGGGTATTGCCGGTGATGGTGATGCTCTGCGTACCGTCGTGAGTGATGTGCTTGGCTGCAGGCTCGACATCAAAGAGCTTATAGAGCTCAGTGAGGGCTGCATCGGTGGTGGCTAGAAGGTCTTTGTTGAAGACCTCACGATAGCGCTCGAAGTTATCACCAATGGCCTTCACGCACTTTTGCATGTTCTTTGTGACTTTTGTGCCGGCCTCTAGCATAAGCTTGCCGCACTGCAGCATGTCAGGTATGGATGCATTTGAGGTGAGTGACAGACCGTACTCTAGGGCGTTTTGCTTAGCTTGGTTCTTGTGCTTGATATCCGCGCCATGCTCAAGGAGGAGTTTGACTGTATCGACACGGGCATTGGCTAGCGCGGTAAAGAGCGGTGTACAGCCATCGTTATTTGCGAGGTTTACGTCAGCACCAAGCTCAAGTAATACCGCTACGAGAGGTGCGCCTACGGTGCTATGAGTATAGAGCGGTGTACGGCCATAGGCATTTTGGGTATTAATGTCGAGCCCTTGAGAGACGAGATAGCGGGTTAGCTCTTCTTTTATTGCGTACTGATGCAAAGCAGTATCGTGGCTATAGCCACGCTCATAGGCATCGAGAGCACAGCTATCAAAGACTGCCTTTTGCTGCTCAAAGCTACCTGTCTCTAGGATCTCAGTGAAGTTTGTAGGAAGAGTCTTACGCTTTGCTTTGGCCATAGTACACCTCGATAAATTGGTATACAGCTATGTTAAGGCATAGCGCAGGAGCTGTCGATGCTGATACGTGGTTTTATGATGCTGCCCTACTCCCTATTTTTACGGACTTGGTAGTTTGCGTGATGAATAGTTAGCTGAAGATGCAGCTTTAGAGATTCACTGCATAGCACTGGTCGTGAAACGTACAGAAATGAGCGGGCGATGGCTGCAGTGTGAATAGATTGGGCTTGATTTGGTCGTTATTGGCAAGTGCTAATTAGCGTAGGACGTCACAAAAATGTAAAGTTATGCAAATTTTTATCGATAGCGATCTCAAGATTGAGCGGTAGTTGGCATTTCAGCTTACAACCCTATGACATAATGCGCCATCATAATCAAGCTCAAGCATAGCTTTGGCTTGCACTTACATAAGTTTCTGGAGGATGGGATGTTAGGTTCAATCATCGGCGACGTCGCTGGCAGTATTTACGAGTTTGACAATATTAAGACCAAGGATTTTGAACTGCTCGCAGTTCGTGGTGCTATCACCGATGATTCCATCATGACCCTTGCTACTGCAGATTGGTTATTAAAGGGTGGCGAGCCAGGCAAGTTATATGTTCGTTACGCTAACGAAAACCCACGTCCATTAGGCGGTTACGGCACTATGTTTGCTCACTGGTTACGTGAAGTTGAAGTAACTGGCAAGATTGAGCCATACAACAGCTGTGGTAATGGCTCTGCTATGCGCGTTGGCCCTGTAGGTTGGGTATTTAACGAGGGTGAAGAAGACAAGCTCTTAGAGTGCGCTAAGGAATCTGCAGCATGCACTCACAACCACCCAGAAGGCGTTAAGGGCGCTCAGGCTACTGCTCTGGCTATCTTCCTTGCTCGTATGGGCAAGAAGCCAGAGGAGATTGCCAAGGCTATTACTGAGAAGTTTGGTTACGATCTGAGCTTAACTGTTGATGAGATCCGTCCACGCTACTCATGGGAAGGCTTAGATGGTAAGGAGAATGGCGGTACCTGCCAGGGCTCTGTTCCACAGGCTATTATCTGCGCTCTGCAGGCTACTGACTTTGAAGACGCAGTACGTAATGCCGTAAGTATCGGCGGTGACTCTGACACCATCGCATGTATCGCTGGCTCTATTGCTGAGGCCATGTTTGGTATTCCTGAGGAGATTCGTACTAAGGCATTAGAGTTCTTAAGACCAGAGTACGTAGAAGTGCTCAACGCTTTCGAGAGCAAGTACTCTAAGGGCTAATAGACAGCTTTAGCTTTATCGAATTCTTGTAAAAGGGGAGGCCAGCGGTCTCCCTTTTTAGTTTTATGGCGTGATGCTTCAAGCCGCTCGATTACTGATCCTATGATGTTTTATGTCTGGATCAAAAGATACGCTGACAGCACCAACCTCATAAAGGGATCTGTAAAAAGTGTAAAAATACTTGCTAAACTTCTTTGTTAGCTGTACATTACGCCTGTACTACCTCTTAGAGCTTATATTCTAAATAAGCTTGTATGCTTAATCCCCTATTCAAGCCTCTGCATGCTACGCCGACAAACGGCGATTTTTAAACCCCTCTCCCTGCTTTCCACTTAATTACTAGCTTAAAGTTTTTAGTCTAAGCTTGTTTAAGTAATTGCCTTGTGCCATATGCGTAATGTGCACAAAGGCATGGTAAGTTTGTGGGATGGTTTTAATCAACAGCATGTTTATCTAACACTTTGTTAGTTTTTAAAGGGTCTAAGCGATACATATTAAATCACCTGCTAAGACGCAACCGCCGTCTAAAGCATGCTTCACCTCTCTTCTCGCAGGCAGATTTAGCACAAAGACTTTCAACCTCTTAGGTTATTAGCTTTAAACATGAAGCAAACTAACAATGCCATTAAGTTCTTAATGGCTCAATACCGTGCTATTTTCAAGAACGCCAACATCGCCATGGTAGCCGCAATGGTAGCAGCTACCTTAGCAGCTGGTCAGGCTCAGGCTGCTGATACTACTAATCCTGAAAAGATTGGCACTACTGAACTTAAAGATAATATCCTTGCAAATGAGACCATTGAGCTCAATACCGCTAATAAGACAGTAGTTCTGGATGCAGCAAATGCAACTGCTGTAAACATCAATGACAAGGGTAAGATTACCTTAGGCACAACTGCAGAGAGTCACATTTTTACAAAGAATGACTTGGTTGTTAATTCAGGCGGTGCTATTGCTTTAACTGGAACTGATTCTGATAAAGCTAATGTAGCTGGCTTAGTTGGTGCAGCAAAAGATACCTCAGGCCAAGATCGTGCAACTCCTACTGCTTCCTTAACTATCAACAAGGACGGTAAGCTTGATGTCACCAGCTCTTTCGCCATGATGAAAGACGTTAACATCAACGGTACTGTAAATATTAAGGGCACCACTGGTAAAACCAGCGGCGGAGCTGATCAGAATGCCTATTTGAAGTATGCAGCAGTTTATGCTGAAGCTGGTAATTTAACAGTAGGTAATGATGCCGCTGTTACCCTTGGCGAAGCTTCACACCTCTACGGTCAAAACATCGCTATTAATGGCGGTACCATCGCATTTGAAGGCTCAACTGCTGCTGGAAAAGCAACTGCTTTAAATGGTGGAGCTCTTCTTCGTGCCGGTGACTCTACAAATGGCGGCGCTTTAACCATTTCAAATGGCAAGCTCAATGTTGCTAAGGGCAAGTCTGGCGATATCGTTGCAACCACTCTTAACATGACCGGTGGTGAGATCAACGTTAGCGGCACCATGGGAATTGGTGGCAACTATCACGATAATGCACCTGCAGCTACCATCAACATTAATAAGGGCAAAGTAACTGTCGCTACTGATGGTACCCTGAAGCTTAATGGTGAGGTAACTTTTGCTGACGGCACCGTAGCTAACTCAGGCACTATTGAGGCCTTAAATGATTCTAAGATCAATGTTGCCAATACTGCTGGTCTTTACAGCACAGACGGTGAGCTCAAGCTCACAGGCGCTACCCTTAACTTTACTGGCACATCACTTGACCTCTCAGATGCAAATGTTTCAGGCAATGCGACTTCAGCTCTGACTGCTGAAAATGCTGCTGTTACTGTAAAGGAAGGTTTTAAGAGCAAGGTCGCCTCTATCACTGCCTCTTCTGTAACTGCTTCAAAAGAAGACGGTAATTTCGCTCTTAAGAGTGGAGAGTCCATTACTGTAAGCAAGGGTCTTACTGTAACTCCTAAGAGCGATAAGGCAACATTAAAAGTAGGTGGTGCACTTACCCTTACAGGTACTGGCGGTGCTGTAAATGCTGATGTAACCTTAGCTCAGGATACATCGGGCACACCTTCATTAACTGTTGATAACGGTACCTGGACTTTACCAAGCCTGACCATTACCAGTGGTACTGCATCTGTAACCTCTGGCGCTGTCCTGAACATTAACGGCAAGCTTGATATTGCAAATGCAACTACAAACGGTACCTTATCCGTTGATGCTGCAACTGTTAATTTAACTGCTAAGGATTCAGACCTTTCATTAAAGGGTGAAGGTGTTGTTACTCTTGCTAACACCGCAAAGCTGAACGTTAAGGCTGAGGATGTATTCAAGAATGACAATGGCACTATTGCTTTAGTTGATGGCGGCACTTTTGTTAAGAATGCAGTTTCAGGTGACTCAAGCTCTGTTCTGAACCTCAATAACGGTGGTTCATTATCTAAGGAGCAGCTGAAGAGCCTTATTAGTGCTGTTGGCTTTGATGGCATTATTTCAGGCGTTTCTTTAAATGCTGCTGACCGTCCTGCTGATGGTACCGCTTTATCTCAAGATATGGCCGGCACAGATGCCTACAAGGATGTTCAGGTTAAGGTAAATGCTGAAATTAATAAGCAATACTCTGTTGACAGTGTTGTATTAGACAGCGTTGATGCCATGACCGTGGCCGCAGGTGGCACCATGATATTAAACGGTCCTAAGAACGAAATGTTCGTTTCTAAGGCCGGTCAGGTGGCTAATGTTAAGCTGTCTGACAATGGCGCTGCTCTCGTTTTAGCTGGCTCAGGTAAGATTGGCGATATCACTGCAAATGCAGCAGGCAACGGTAAGGTTACTATTGGCAATCAGGCTGATGGCGGTAACGTCACCGTTGGTGCTATTGGTGGAACTCAGGCCTTAGGTTCCTTAACTGTAAATGACAACGTTAATGTAACCGCTACTGGCGATATTAATGCCCAGAATTTTGTATTCAATGGCAATAAGCTTAATGCTAAAGGCAAGGCCATCAAAGTCGGTGGCACCTCCAGCAATACAGAAATCTATGGTGATGTAGAAGCTAAGTCCTTAACCTATGCAGGTACTGGCACTCACATTATTGCTGGTGATGCTGAAGTTAAGCTTGAAACATTAGATTTTGGATCAGGCACTGTTCAGGTTGGTGATGACGCAGCTGAGGCAAATGGCTCAGCCACTGTTGTAGTAAAGAAACTGACAGGTACTGGTACTCTCTTTGTTGATCCAAAGTACGGTGATGATGCTGCTTTAGTTATCGCTGAATCTTTAGGTGATGCTTCTACTCCAGATGATAAAGACGCAGGCACTTTATCAGGCTCTGC
>NZ_KI519514.1:0-27013 GCF_000482845.1 Anaerobiospirillum succiniciproducens DSM 6400 | reverse complement strand
GGTATCAACTACACCGGTTCTTCAAACACCGACAGCTTAGGCGTAAATGCTCAGGCTCGTTACATGTTCTAATCCCTTAATCGCGCTTAAGGCGTGAACAAGGTTAAGAACCGTTAATTCTTAATTATGACAGCGCCCGATCACAATATTGAGCGGGCGCTGTCTAATCAAAGCGATCATGGCTGATGTCCGGGATAGAGCATCAGTTGTGGTCGCTTTTTTCGTATGGGCTTGATAAAAGTGATATGAGTTGTGCTTGCGTAAAAATATATGACTGGTTCACTGTTTTTAGACACGATAAATTACAATTTATGCCAAACAACCTAGTCGTAAAACAAACGTATTATGGGCATAGCGTCATTTTAATCACTTTAATACCGTATTTATGTATTATAAGTATAGTAACTATACATGGGGGGGGGGGCAATAGGGTGAACGTCACGAAGCTTAGATGAGTCATCTAACCACTATAGTATCGCGCTTTACTTTGCGCAGACTCCACATCGACATGCTTATCGCCCTATTCTCTTAACTTCCTTTCTTAAAAGCTTCTAAAGCTTAGTTTTCCCCGCTCTAGAACTGTTGTTTCTCAATGTACATGCTTGACGTAAATAAAGCATGGACTGCATTAAGTATTGCTTGAGATGACTTGAGATGCTTCAAGGTAAAGAAAGCTCTTGGTTTTGGGTTAGTGCTAGATGCAAATGTTCTGAGATATCACATGATCAGCCATGTTAGATGCTGCTAATTAGTCAGCTCACCACTACTTATGGCTTACCAACAGCCAAAATGCATGATTGCTCCCTTCACCATTACGTGTGAGCTTATACTTTCAAAACGTAATATCTTTTAGGTTTTAAGCTTTTCAAATGAAGCAAACCAACAATGCCATTAAGTTCTTAATGGCCCAATACCGCGCTATTTTCAAGAACGCCAACATCGCCATGGTAGCTGCTATGGTTGCAGCTGCATTAGCTGCAGGCCAAGCTAATGCAAAAGCTGGTGACCAAACTGAGCCTTATGAGGCTTTTGAGCAACAGCTTGCTAATGGCGTAATTGATACAGGTGAAGATTTAGTTCATGATGCCAAGTCTGGCGAATTTATCATTCTCAAGGCCCCTAATTCAAAGCCTATAGTCATTAATGGCGGCAAGCTAGAGATGACCAGTAAAGTTAAAGGCCATATCTATACAACGAATGATCTTGTAGTAAAGAATGGAAAACTTTCTGTTGCGGCAGATAATACCAGCCAAGATCTGATCCCTGGCTTAGTTGGCAGTGCAGCTGATACCGCATCTGGCGCACAGCCAACTGTAGCATCCCTCACCGTAGAGGGTGGTAAGGTTGATGTCAATAAAGCATTTATCCAGATGAAGAATGTCACCATCAATGGTGGCGAGCTCACTGCTGGTGGCACAACTGGCAAGAAAGCAGGTGAAAAGTTTTTAAACTACTCCAATATCTACGCGTTAAATGGCGAGATGAATGTTGGTGGTACTGCAGTTGTTAACCTCAATCCTGCCTCAGGTCTTAAGGGCAACAATGTAACCATCACTGGCGGCACCATCAACTTCAACGGTACTTCTGAAGCAAGCAATACCGGTGAGAGTGGCGCATATGTGCGTGCTGGCGATTCTGTAAAAGACGGTACTTTAACTGTTTCTGGCGGTAAGCTGGTTGTTGCACAAGGTAAGTATGGTAATGCAACCGGCACAAACATCAACATCACTGGTGGTGAAGTAGATGTAAAGGGTACCTTTACTTTAGGCAAGGACTTTAAGGGCACCAATGAGTCTACCATTAGCGTAACCGGTGGTAAGGTTTCTGTAGCCAATGGCGGTACTCTCGGTCTTGACGGAAACGCATCTTTTGCTGACGGCACCTTAGCTAATGCTGGTACTGTTGCAGTTGCTATTCCTACTGGTGCAAAGCGTACTTTAACTGTTGGTGAAAAGGCATTTACTGAGCTTCTTAAGGGTAAGTTAACTGCAACTGGCGAAAATGCAGGTGCCGCAGAGACTTTAAACCTTGTAGTTGAAGGCGATGCTGATCTTGTTACTTCTGGTTTCTTAAATTCCAACGGCGAAATCGACAACAATAAGGCAGCATTTATTGATGTAGATACTTCTTTAACTGCCAAGAATGTAACCATCGACGCTGCATCATATTCAGGTGCAACTGCAATCAAGGCCGACTCCTTAGTTGCAGGTAAGGCTGGCGCTTTTGCGATCAAGAGTGGTTCAACCGTCGAGGTTGCTAAGGGTTTAACTGTTACTCCAAATGGCCAAACCAAAGACTTAACCGTAAACGGCATTCTGAACCTTTCTGGTGCTGGCGGTAATGTAGCTGCAAACATCACCTTAGCTTCAGCTGATAGCAGCTCCCCTGAACTTAATGTTAATAAAGGCGTTTGGCATTTACAGGATCTTAAGCTTACCTCTGGCGCAGCCGTTGTGGACGGTGAGGGCACTGAGGTTAATATTGCTGGTACCCTTACCACAACTCAGACAGACGGCACTTTAGCTATTAAAAACAATGCTCTGGTTAACGCATCAGAGGGCGTGCTCAACTTAGCTGAGGCAACTGTTGCTTTAACTGGCGGCTCTACCTTAGTTTTAGATGGCAACGACGTCTTTAAGATTGCAGGTGGCAGCGCTTCTCTTACAGACGGCCAAGGCGATAATAAGTCTAAGTACGTACAGGGCGCTGTAACTACTGATTCAACTTCTGTTCTTCAGCTTAAGTACACTGGCCAGCTATCTCTAGCTAATATTGAGTCTATCAAGACTGCAATGGATAAGAGCAGCGGTCTTGCAGGCTTCATCAAGTTCGAAGGTGCAACTATCACTGATAAGCCAAAAGATGATGTTGCTATTGACGCAATCAAGCCAGGCGTCGACGGCATCTACAATGATGTAGCTGTTACAGTTGGCAAGAATGGCGAAGTTAATCAGAATTTCACTGCAGGACAGATTAAGCTGACTGATGCATCCGATTCTAAAGCAGCTGTAGCTGATGGCAATACCGTAATGCTGACCGGCTCAAAGGGCGACTTTATTGTTAAGAGCGGCGGTGAAGCAGCTGATGCTACTGTTGGCAACGGCTCAAGCTTAGTGTTAGCTGGTAATGGTGCTATTGGTGCAATCAACGGCTCACAAGCCAAGTCTGGTGCAGTTTCTATTGGCCATAGCTCTTTAGGTACCGGTACCGTAACCGCTACGGAAATTGGTGGAACTGCTTCAGTTAAGTCTGTTGATGTCTTCAGTAGCACTCTGAATGTTGCTGGCAAGGTAAATTCAGAGTCCTTAGTTTTATCAGAAGGCTCCACTCTGAACATCACAGCTGCTGCAGGTGCAGGCGCAGTTTCTGCTGAGTCCTTAACTGTTGGTGCAGGCTCATCAATTTCAGCTGCTGGTCAAGATATTACAGCAGGTGCCTCAGGCAAAGCAGCAAGCATCTTAGGTGATGTAACAGCCAAGTCCTTAACCTTAAGCGGAGATCAGAACCATATCATTGCTGGTGATGCAAAAGTTAAGTTAGATACTTTAAATCTTAGTGGCACTGGCGTAGTTCAGGTTGGTGATGACGCAGCAGAGGCAAATGGCTCAGCAACTGTTGTAGTAAAGAACCTCACTGGTACTGGCACTCTCTTTGTTGATCCTAAGTACGGTGATGATGCTGCTTTAGTTATCGCTGAATCTTTAGGTGATGCTTCTACTCCAGATGATAAAGACGCAGGCACTTTATCAGGCTCTGCAATCGTAGGTAACAACGCTGCCTTAGGTATCGGCTTTGCTTCTGAAGCTGAGCTTAAAGCTGTGCTTGGTCAGTTCTTAGACGCAGATGGTTCATTTACCGAGGACCCTGACGCAAATAAGCTTGAGCTTGCAAATGCATTAGTTCTCAACAAGCATATTGATATTGCTAGCGGCAAGGGCATCACTGTAAAGAAAGGCGCTACTACGAACGATAAACCTTCAGGCAACTCCGTAACTCTCGAGGCAGGTACTGGCTTAATCATTACCGACAACGTCTACAAAGTACTGGATGACGGCACTAAGTCTGGTTCAGCTATTACCTTTGGTGCCAATGCCACCGTAAATGGTGGTGGTAAGGTTATCTTAAGCGGTAACTTTGATGGTAAGGATGATGCCTTACAAATCTTTAACGCAGGCTCCAATACTGTTACTGTAAGCGGCACTCTCTCAGTTCAGAGCGCTAATGGCCTGTTAAAGGGCGAGATCAACGATACCACCAACGGCAAGGTTAACCTTGACGTGGTTAAGGAAGCTCTTGATGGTGCATTCACTGGCATTTCTGCTCCAGTAGCTGAATTACTCAAGAACACCATCCGTGGCGAGTACAAGGGTGCTAAGGGCTTAGGTGCTGACTTTGTTTACACTGTTGCTGGTACCTCATTAACTGGTGCTGAGGTTGATGCTGCTGCTCACGCTGCAACCTACGCTGGTGCTCAGCAGGCTGCTGTTGCTGCAGTAACCACCATGGCTGACGCAATGTTTGGTCGTGTTGGTGCTGTTGGTGTAGAGGCTGCCTCTATCTCCGCAACTGGTTCACAGGCTAACGGCGGTGTTTGGTTAACCCCAATGTACAAGAGCGTAGACTCCGATGGCTTCAATGCTGAGGGTGTTTCTTACGGTTCTGACGTTGACCTTGCTGGTGTAGCATTTGGTACCGACACTGTAAACGGCAACATGCGTTTTGGTGCTGTATTCAACATCGGTTCTGGTGATGCAGATGGTAAAGGCCAGGGTAATGGTCTGAAGGACGAGTTTGATTACTACGGCTTCGGCATTTACTCAGCTATGGGCTTTGGTAACTTTGCTTTAGTTGGTGATGCTTCCATGACCGTAATTTCTCACGATGTTGAGGGCTTTGGTCTTAAGGGTAAGGCAGACACCACTGCAGTAACCATGGGCGTAACTGGTCAGTACACCTTTGCTACTCCAATGGTAGATGTAACTCCACACTTAGGTGCACGTTTCATCCGCCTGAACACTGACAGCTACGACTTAACTTCTGCTGAAGGCGTTCTCGCTACTACCGACTTTGATGTACAGAACGTATTCTCAGTACCTGTTGGCGTAACCTTATCTAAGGCTTTCGTAGCTGGTGGTTGGTCATTAGCCCCAAGCGCAGACCTGACTATTGCTTTCAACACCGGTGATACCGATGCTAAGTCCAATACTCAGTTCAATAGCTCCAAGCCAATGTCTGTTGCAACCAACACTGAGGTTCTCGACGAAGTTACTTACGGCTTAACCTTAGGCTTAGGTGCTCAGTACGGTGCATTCGGTACCTCCTTCGGTATCAACTACACTGGTTCTTCGAACACCGACAGCTTAGGCGTAAATGCTCAGGCTCGTTACATGTTCTAATACCTGCTTCGCGCTTAATGGCGTGAACAAGGTTAAGAGCCGCTAAATTTTAGTTATGACAGCGCCCGCTCAAATTATTGAGCGGTAGCTGTCTTACAAAGCGATCATGGCTGATGTCAGGGATAGAGCATCAGTTGTGGTCGCTTTTTTCGTTTTGCTATGACGAAGCGATCTTGCCAAGACCAAAATGAATAGAGTTCAGGTCTCACGATATGTCTGATGTACTATTGGACACCAAATCGATTGTCACTTCTTTCCAATACTTAAAATGTCTTCTTAGAGATCGACCTATCCTCTCTAAACTTTCTACCTTCAAACAAGGAGCAACTCCTTGTGCAGTTTGTTTGGGGCAGTATATGATGGGTTCTATGATGTGAACTACTTTAGATTACTATCTATCTCTACACATACAAGGAAGATATGCTTAACGCAGGAGTTTAAGACTAAAAGAGATAGCCCCCTATCTCCTTAGTAACAGCTCTCATACATGCAGCTTTTCCTTAATGATTGAGTTACAAACTGATATTATCAATACCGTGCATCAAGCAAAGTAAACATGTTGTGTCTGAGGCCTTGCTTGGTTGGCGATTATTTAAATGCTATAAATATGCTATTTGCTAAGATTTCGTGTAAAATCTAGCCGAATTTCAAGATACATATGCTCTCAATGCATTTGAGAAACCATATAAGTAAGCTCACTGCCCCCAAAGGCTTTACAAAGCCAAATCCATGCATTATCCCGCCTACTCTTGAATGTGAGCTTTGAAACAAATATACCGTATATATCAGGTTATAAGCTTTTCACATGAAGCAAACCAACAATGCCATTAAGTTCTTAATGGCTCAATACCGCGCAATTTTCAAGAACGCCAACCTTAAGATGATCCTTGCTGCTACCGCAGCTGCCGCCGCCCTGTCTGTAGGCTCTGCTAATGCAGCTGGAAACGGTAAGTGGGAAGCCTCTGATTTTGGTGCTGCAAATGGTGCAACCCAAAAGGGCGAAACCATCAATGCATCCCAGGACTTTAACGCCTCAACTTTACCTCACACTCAGTGGAACTACGCCTCTGGCACCACCACTGTAACCGGCGCAAACACCGTTCTTAACATTACTGGCGCAGCTCTTAAGCACTTTGCTCTTGAGGGCTTAACTGTTGAGAATGGCGCTACCTTAAAGTTAACCAACACTGATGAGACCAACACCCAGATTTTTGGTTATGCCAAAGGTACTGACGCTGGTGGCGATAAGGGCAAACTAACTGTAAACAACGGTTCCATTGAATTAACCAAGGGCTCAATTCTCTTCAATACTGTTGATATTAAGGCAGGCTCAAACATCACTATCCAAGGTGCTGTTGATTACAATGCTACAAATGATCCAGGCAAGAAAGATTGGGCCTACTACGCCAATATTTTTGCTGTGCACGAGACATCAGACACTAGCTCTGCTCTTTCAGTTGAAAATTCAACTGTAAACCTGATGGACAAATCCAGTATTGCTGCCACTGTAAATGCAAAGTTTATTGGCTCAACCATTAACTTTAACGGTACCATGCACACAGATGGCTATAGCACTGCATTTTTCCGTGGTAGCGATGCAACAGCAAAATTAGTTGTCTCTGACGGCACTGTTCTCAATGCTATCGGCGATGGTGCAATTTATAGCAAGAATACCGAAATTAAAGACGGTATTGCCTCAATTGCAGATGGCAAGCACTTATTTATCGACGGTGATTGGACTGGCGGTCACTCTGGCGACGCTACTAAGCACGAAGATGCTAACATTAATCTTGGCAAATTCACCACCAAGGGCACTGGTACCTTAGTTTTAGGTAACAAAACCTCAGGCGGCACTACCACCGTTTCAGGCTCTACTGTAATCAATAGCAAGTTAGAAAACCACACTGCACTGACTGTTTCAGGCGACGGTATTCTTGAGCTTGATGCTGCCAACATCAAGAAAGGCACTACAGGTCTGTTCGCTTCTGATAAGGGCAAGGTAACCCTCTCTGGCGGTACCTTAAGCCTCACAAATCTCACTGAGACTTTAGACCTTGCCGACAATAAGAAGATTGCTTTCGCAACCACTGCAACTAAGGAAAGCATCTACGTCAATACCTCAGGTAAAATCAAGGGCGATAACCTTGCAATCTCTCAGAAGATTACCAATGGAACTGGCCTTTCTGTAGAAGCTAAGAACCTTACCTTAGGTAAAGATGGCACTGATTCAAGTGATCTTGACCTGGGCATCGGTACTGGCACCTTAAAGGCTGAGAACGTAACCTTTAAGTCATCAGCTGACAAGGCTTTTAGCCTCAAGAACAGCCTTAACCTCGACACCATGGGCAATGGCACTATTTCAGGTGCTCTGACCATTGGTACTGCCGCTACAGCAGGTAAGCTCTTTATTACTGAGGGTGATTACACCCTGGAGTCTGGCAAGGACCTGATCGTTAAGAAAGGTTCTGACAGCAATGTTGGCCTTGAAATTTCTAATGCCTCATTAACCGTATCAGGCAAGTTAGCTACCACCGAAACCAACGGTAAGATCAAGCTTTCAGAAGGTAAACTTGATGCCTCTAAGGCAACTGTAGACCTGAAGGCTGGCACTGTAACCATGTCAGGCTACTCAAGCTTAGTCTTAAATGGTTCCAAGCTCGTTAAGCTTTCTGACACTCAAGGTGATTTAGTTGCTTTCCAGAATGGCCTCTTAGCTGACTCAGTAACTGGCGATAACAAGTCCAAGATCATCTTCACTGGCATGTCTTCCATGTCCATGGAGCAGTTCAAGGAGTTAAAGGGCGAGACCACAGGCTTCAAGGGAACATGGGAAGGCTTCGGCATTAACGGTGCAGCAGCAGATAAAGAGCTTGCAATTGGTAAGGTAGAGAGCGGTCTTGGTGGCAACTACTACAACAATACTCAGGCAACTGTTACAACTGCTGGCGCAATTGAAAACTCTTACACTGTAGGTAATATCAAGGTTACTGACGGTGCCAATGCCACAATTTCTGGTGGCTCCCTGACCCTTACCAATGCTTCAGCCAACGGCAGCAATGGCAACTTCATTGTAAATAAGGATGGCAACGCTGGTGGTGTAGCATTTGCTGCTACTGGTGATTCAGTATTAGCCTTACAGAACACAGGTACCATCGGTGCAATCACCTCTGCAGCTGCTGGTAAGGGTGTTGTAATGATCGGTGAGGCCTACAACAACTCCAAGACCGGCAATGTAACCGTATCAGGTAGCATTGGCGCACAAGGTACTTCTGTTGGTGAGCTTGATGTTTCCAGCAACTCAGTCCTGACCGTAAATGGTGACGTTTACACTAAGGAGATGTATACCTTAGCTAACTCCAAGGTCAACATGCCTAATAACAAGTTAGTTATTGGTACAGGCACTGCAAAGGGCGCTGGCTCATCTGAGATCTTTGGCGATCTTACTGCTAAGGAAATCAAGGTAGAAGGCTCTGGTGGTGTTGTATTTGCTGGCGGCGCAACTGTAGATGTAGCCACCCTTGTTGGCACTGATGAGCACTCCTTCATCCAGGTTGGTGAAGATAAGGTTGGTGGTTTAGGTGCAACCGTTCTGGTTGACAAACTCAACCTCAACAGCGGTACCCTTTTCGTTGACCCAGACTTCAATGCTCCAGCAAGCAAGCTCGTTTTAGGTCAGCTTGAGGGCAATAAGCTTAATGGTAAGGCAACTGTTGGTAAGAACGCGATCTTAGCTATCGGCTTTGATAACGAAGAAGATGTAAAGCGCATTCTTTCTCAGTACCTCAACGGCAATGGCAGCTTTGTTTCTGGCTCTGAGGTTCAGAACGCCTTATTACTCAACAAGGGCATCGACCTTGGCCAGAACGACAAGATCATCATCGATCCAGAAGCAACCGCTGGCTCCGCAACTACCGCTGCAGTAGCTTTTGGTAAGGGCTCTGCTCTGGTTGTTACCGATGCTGCTTACACCACTGTAAACGGCAAGAAAGAAGGCTATGCTATCAAGCTGGATAACGGTAACAAGAGCGTTGACGCATCCAAGGGTGGTACCGTAATCCTCTCTGGTAAGTTCAACGCTGGTGACAAGGGCATTACCATCTTCTCTGGCTCTACCATTACCGGTGGTACTTTAGATGTTAAGTCATCTAACGGCCTCATCAGCGGTTCTATCAGTGCATCTGGTACTATCGATTCCCTGAAGCTTGAAGAGGGCAAGCTTGACTCTCAGATGGCTGGTGTATCTGCACCTGTTCGCGATCTGTTCAAGAAGCTCTTAGGCGTTGATGGCGACAAGTACTTAACTGGCAATGGCGTTGGTGCTGAGCTTCTGGCTACTATCGGTACCGATTCCATGACCGGTGTTGAGGCTGATGCTGCTGCTCACGCTGCTACCTATGCTGGCGCACAGCAAGCTGCAGTTGCTTCTGTAAGCACTATGGCTGACGCAATGTTTGGTCGTGTTGGTGCAGTTGGCGTTGAGGCTGCATCTATCGCTGCAACCGGTTCACAGGCTAACGGCGGTGTTTGGGTAAGTCCAATGTACAAGAACGTTGATGCTGACGGCTTCAATGCTGAAGGCGCAACTTACGGTGCTGACATCGACTTAGCTGGCGTAGCCTTTGGTGCTGATACTGTAAATGGCAACATGCGCTTTGGTGCAGTATTTAATATCGGTTCTGGCGATGCTGATGGTAAGGGCAATGGTAACGGCTTAAAGAATGAGTTCGATTACTATGGCTTCGGTATTTACTCAGCTATGGGCTTTGGTAACTTCTCTTTAGTTGGTGATGCTTCCTTAACTGTTATCTCTCACGATGTTGAGGGCTACTCAGGTGTAGAGAGCTTTGGCAATTTAAACGGCAAGGCTGATACCACCGCTGTAACCATGGGCTTAACCGGCCAGTATGCTTTCTCAACCCCAATGGTTGATGTAGTTCCACACGCTGGTGTTCGTTTCACCCGTTTAAATACTGACTCTTACGACCTCAACTCCGCTAAGGGTGTTGTTGGCACTACTGACTTTGATGTACAGAACGTATTCTCTGTTCCAGTTGGTGTAAGCCTTTCTAAGAGCTTAAATGCAGGTGGCTGGTTATTAGCTCCTAGTGCAGACCTGACCATTACTTTCAATGGCGGTGACACTGAAGTTAAGTCCAACACTAAGTTCACCGGTATTACCGAGAACGTAGCTCTGAACACTGAAGTTTTAGATGAAGTAACCTACGGCTTAACCTTAGGCTTAGGTGCTCAGTACGGTGCATTCGGTACCTCCTTCGGTATCAACTACACTGGCTCTGAGAACACCGACAGCTTAGGCGTAAATGCTCAGGCTCGTTACATGTTCTAATGCCTGCTTCACGCTTAATGGCTTGAACTAGGTGAAGAACCGCTAAATTTAAGTTATGACAGCGTCACAGCAGCTCATGTATTGAGCGGGCGCTGTCTAATCAAAGCGATCATGGCTGATGTCAGGGATAGAGCGTCAGTTGTGGTCGCTTTTTAGCTTTAGCTCATGAGATAAGCTGTATGACTTTGCAAAAGGCTCCCTACTCTGCTCATCCCTGATTTATCAGAGATCGTGGGATGTCTTCATAGACGTTTGTTGTGAGTAGATGGGTGCATTTTAGGATGTGCTGTTTGAAATAAGCTCTTCAAGAGAACGATATTGACGATCTAAATACAGGATTAATCGTAAATCTGGCCTAATTATCGTTATATAAGTATAAAAAGTATTCTAGGGGGGGGGCACGATATTTCAGATTGGCCAGTATTTTTCATGAAAACGGCCTACATCGTAAAAATTCACTCGAGACTTTCACAAGCTATTGTGATTGCCAGAGTCTGACTGGACGAATCACCCTACTCAGTGCTCATTAGGTACCTGCTTGTATAAAGCAGAGTTTATGAGCAACTAACATAAGGACTTTAGCACGAACTACCTCATAGTGACATTAGAACTATGCAGTCTAACGTGTTTGCGTGCTAACAAAGTCTATGGTGGTCGCCCTATCTTCTAAAGTCACGCATAGTCATCTCTAGCAAGGTTCTCTGAACCCTTCTCTTATACAGCGATGTAGACATCACACAAACATATCTAATCAGCGATTTTATAAGCATGCTTGAGGCTCTTTAAAGCATATTATGCCTCAACCATATAACATGCATTCAAGACTCACAATCGCGTCATAATTCGGTTTTCAAAGCTTACAAACAATGAAGCAAACCAACAATGCCATCAAGTTCCTGATGGCTCAGTATCGTGCTATTTTCAAGAACGCCAACATCGCAATGGTAGCTGCAATGGCTGCTGCCGCCTTAGCTGCAGGCTCTGCTAATGCCGCTACAACAGACGGTAATCTCGAGCATGATGAGTGGGCAAAGGCTCTAGAAGATGGCAAAGGCACTATTGAAATCACTGGTGTAGCATCCGATCAAGGTGCATCTGGCAAGTTTCAGAATCTCAAGGTTGAAGTAACAACTGGTCAGCAAAAGTTAACCTTGACCTCAGGCCAGAAGCTTGTGTTATCAGACAATACTTCTGCTCCTGAAGCAAATCTGATTTCTGCATCTGGTGACGGCATCTCTCTTAATATCGCTGGCGGCGGTGACCTCGAAGTTAAGTCTGTTCAGAGCAAGAAAGACGAGCTTCGTGGACTTACATTTGCTGCTTTTGATAGCGGTTCTCTGACAGCAGATTTTAATAACGTTAATGTGCAGTCTGTATTTGACATCTCAACTAAGGGCGAAAACTCATCTGTAACTTTAACTGCTAAAAACATCGTTATCGGCGATGGTAAGTTTGTTGAGGATGCTGACAATAATGAAACTCATGGTCGTGCAGTAATTTACCTCGGTACCAGCGGTAAGTTACAGACTGATGGCAGTGGTGCAGCTACCTTAGGTAATGAGGGTACTGTCATTACTATTCACAAGGATGGTAAGTTACGTCCATCAGGCAATAAAGGTGGAACCACTGTTAATGCTGCCCAAGTTAATGTAAATGGCGGTATTATTAGCGTAGGTAGCGCTGTTGCAGATGGTAAAACTAAATACAATGCATCTAAGACCACAATCAATGATGGCTGGTTCTCTGTTAAGCAGAATGCTGCTTTAACTGTAACTGCAGATACCATTGACCTCAACGGCACCTCAGTCATGGATCTTGGCTCTGACGTAGTTGTAGAGGCAGGTACAATTACTGTTGCTCCTACAGCCGTGTTAGCCGCAAGTGATGCTGCTGGCAATATCTCTTTAGGTAAGGATGGCGCTGCTGACGATACTGCCGTCTTAAAGCTTGGTTCCGCCACCTTAAAGCAGTACCTCACTGCCAAAGATGCAAACGATAAGGCTCTCAAGTATTTAGATGAGAACAAGCAGTTTAAGGCTGAGGGTGATGCACGTTTCTCAGCGGCCGTTTCTGGTTCCATTACCTTAAAGAGCGGCGGTACTCTCGAGCTAACTGATACCGAAAATCTCGATGTAGCTCATACCGATATCTTCAAGTTTGCTACAAGCTCTACTGATGGCAAAATCTATGTAAGCGGTGCTGGTACCTTAAAAGGCCAAAATCTGACCGTTTCAAAGGCATTAACTGATGCAGGCGCTCTTGAAGTTGCTGCAAAGAGCTTAACCTTAGGCTCTGCAGAATTTGACGGTAAAAAAGCTCTCGGTGTTGGCAACTTCTGGGCTGAGAATGTTACCCTTGTAAATAATAAGAATGCTAAAGAGTTCGTCCTGCAAGACACTCTGCAGCTTGAGAACGCAGCAGAAGGCACTATTAAGGGCAATGTAAATGTTAAAGGCAATAAGGCAAAGATCGAGATCTTAGCTGGTAGCAACATCAAAGCTCTTAATGACCTCGTAATCACCAGCGGCTCTGTAGGTATTGCTTCTGATGCCACCTTAACCGTTGCTGGCAAGTTAGTAACCACTGCAACTGACGGTACTATCACCTTAGAAGACGGTAATTTAGACGCTTCTAAGGCAAGTGCATATGAGCTTGGTGCTAACACTATTAAGATGAAAGGCGCATCAACCCTTACTTTAGATGGCTCTAAGTGGTTTAGCACTGTCAACGAGGGTACAGACCTTGTTAAATTTAAGGATAAGGTTGCTGGTGATGCAGTTTCTGGCAACAATATCGCCACCTTAAAGCTCACTGGCATTCAATCCATGACCATGGAGCAGTTCCAGGAGCTGAAGAAAGATACCAAATTTACTGGTCTCTTTGAGGGCTTCACTGTATCTACTAACAATCCTGCTGAGCCATCTTTAGGTTTAGGTGCGGTTGAGACTGGTACTCCTGAGAGTGTCTATCATGGTACTCAGGTAACAGTAACCGAGAAGATTGCTGACAAGACCTACAATGTTGGTAGCGTTGAGCTTAATGGTGCTGGCAGCACCTTAGATCTTGAGTCAACCAATGGCTCAAACCTTACTCTTACCAATGCAGGCGCTAACAGCAATGCCAACAACAACTTCGTACAGAAGAAGGGTAGCAAGGTTGCTGCAGGCGTAACTCTGTCCGGCGATAAGACAGTACTGAGTCTGCAGGGTGCTGGTAACATCGGCGCAATCGATGCCAAGACTGATAAACATGGTGCTTTCGTAGTTGGCTCTTTTGACGGCTCTAAGACCGGCAATGTAGTTGTTAAGGGCAATATCGGTGAAACTCAAGCTCTAAACGTTGTTCAGGCATCTAACAACTCAACCATGACTGTTGAGGGTACTATTGTTAAGACCAATGAACTCCATGTAATGCCAGGTGCAGAGATTGTTGCTGGCAAGGCAGGCATTACCGTTGGTGCAAGTGGCGATGACGTAACCATTCTGGGCGACATTACTGCTAAGTCATTAACTTTCTCAGCTACTGATAGCCATCAGTTAATCGCTGGCGGTGCTACTCTTGATCTCGGTACTTTAATTGGCGCATCAGGCACTACTATTCAGGTTGGTGATGATGCTGAGGGTGGTTTAGGTGCAACTGTTCTGGTAGGTTCTTTAGACTTACAAAACGGCACCATCTTTGTTGATCCTGCTTATGGTGACAAGGCATCATTAGTGATCGCAGATTCCCTTTCAGGCGTTTCAACTCCTAGCGATACCGATGCCGGCACCTTAAACGGCAATGCTATTGTAGGCAACAATGCTGCTTTAGGTATTGGTTTTGCCTCCGTGGCTGAGCTCAAGGCAGTAATTGGCACTTACTTAGACGCTGATGAGTCGTTCACCGCAACCCCAGATGCATCAAAGAATCAGCTTGCTAATGCCTTAGTTGTAAACAAGAATGTAACTGTTGGCGACGGCAAGGGTATCACCCTGCAGAAGGGCGCAACAACTTCTACCCAAGTAACTCCTAATACTATTGATCTTGGCGCAGGTACTGGTTTAATTGTTACCGACAATGCCTTTGCTAAGGGTACTGACGGTTCCAAGACTGGTCCAGCCATCAAGTTTAATAACAATGATGGTAAGGTAACTGCGGCAGCTGGTTCTTCAGTTGTCTTAGTGGGTGACTTTACCGCTGCCGATAAGGGCCTGGTAATCTTCGACGATAACAGTGGCGGCGCTACAGTGAGTGGAAATCCAAAGGTTGTTGCCGCTGGTGGTCTGTTAAGTGGCTCCCTCGCTGTTAATGGCTCTATCGCTTCTCTGGCTATAGATCCTGTTGCTGAGAAAGCAATCCGTTCTGAGGTTTCTGCTCCTGTTGGTCAGCTGTTTGTTGACTTTGCTAACGGTAAGTTTGATGGTTCTACTGGTTCAGGTTATGACTTCTTAACCAAGGCAATTAGCAACAAGCAGTTCAAGGCCGTTGATGCTGCTGCTCACGCTGCTACCTACGCTGGTGCACAGCAGGCTGCTGTAGTATCCGTAACCACCATGGCTGACGCTATGTTTGGTCGTGTTGGTGCTGTAGGCGTTGAGGCTGCTTCCATCTCTGCAACTGGCTCACAGGCTAACGGCGGTGTTTGGTTAACCCCAATGTACAAGTCCATGGACTCCGACGGCTTTAACGCTCAGGGTGCTTCCTATGGCTCAGACGTTGACGCTGCTGGCGTAGCATTCGGTGCTGATACTGTAAACGGCAACATGCGTTTCGGTGCAGTATTTAACATCGGTTCTGGTGATGCCGAGGGTAAGGGCAATGGTAACGGCTTAAAGGATGAGTTCGATTACTACGGCTTTGGTATCTACTCAGCAATGGGCTTTGGTAACTTAGCTTTAGTTGGCGACGCATCCTTAACTGTAATCTCTCACGATGTTGAGGGCTTAGGCTTACGTGGTAAGGCAGACACCACTGCTGTAACCATGGGCTTAACTGGTCAGTACACTGTATCCACCCCAATGGTTGATGTAACCCCACACTTAGGTGCTCGTTTCATCCGCTTAAATACCGACTCTTATGACTTAGTTGGTGCTGACGGTGCTATCGCTACTACAGACTTTGATGTACAGAACGTCTTCTCAGTACCTTTAGGTGTAACTCTTTCTAAGGGCTTCACCACTGGCGGCTGGACCTTAGCTCCTAGCGCAGACCTGACCATTACCTTCAATGGCGGTGACACTGAGGCTAAGTCATCTACCACCTTCACTGGCATCAAGGCTATCAACATGAATACCGAGGTGCTTGATGAGGTTACCTACGGCTTAACCTTAGGCTTAGGTGCTCAGTACGGTGCATTTGGTACCTCCTTCGGTATCAACTACACTGGCTCTGAGAATACCGATTCCTTCGGTGTTAACGCTCAGTGCCGTTACATGTTCTAATCCCTACTTTGCGCCTTTAGTGCGTAAATTAGGTTAGAACCTCTAAATCTATGTTCTAGGCAGCGTCAGAGCAGCTCATGTATTGAGCGGGCGCTGTCTATTCAAAGCGATCATGGCTGATGTCTGGGATAGAACATTAGTTGTGGTCGCTTTTTCGTTTTTGTGTACGATAGATTTTGCTGTGCCTAGACAAAAGCACTTGTCTATGCGGCAATGCTTTACGAAGTGATGCAGATGTTTTAGAAAATGCTGTTTCTTAAGCCAGCTTTTGCACTGTGTAAAATGGAGAATAGTTAAAAAATAAGCATCAAAATATACTTTTATGTGAGTGACTTGCGGCAGAAATACCCTTAAATATATCAAATTTATGTTGTATTAGTATAGAAAATATGCTAGGGGGGGGGGGCGTCTAGTTCAGATGCGCCAGTCTAAAGCATAAGCCATGTCTATATTGCAAAAAACCAAATCGAGACTGTCACAAATACGCTGTGATTATAGTGATAGCTAGAAACAGAACAGACTGGTCTAATCGCCCTATCTTATGCATCCCATGACTTTTTCTCTCCTACAGCTAAAGCTCATGCCAAATCAACATAAGGTCTTTAGCACCTGATATACATCGTGACCTCCATGGTCTTATGTATTGGCGTGCTACATAGATTGCGGGCTATGACCTATATCCTGAAGTTACGCATAGTCTTATCTAGCAAACTTCACAGAGTCTTGAGCATCAAAATCGATATAGACGGCAAACAAACATATCTCTAAAGCGATTTGTATCTGCACGCGCATCACTCTTAAATACGCATACGATGCCATCCGCTAAGGAGTGCAGTCTAGCCTCCAAATCGCACAACAATTCGGTTTATTAAGCTTAAATAGAATGAAGCAAACCAACAACGCCATTAAGTTCTTAATGGCTCAATATCGTGCAATTTTCAAGAACGCCAACATCGCCATGGTAGCTGCTATCGCAGCCGCCGCTTTAGCATCTGGTCAGGCACAGGCTGCAGCAGGTGACTTAGAGAAAAAGGATTGGGCTGGCTTAGATGGTGAGGTTAAGGTAGGTACAGGTGCTCCTACCTACTCTGGCTCACTATCTTTAGCAGCAACTGCAGATGAAGATGTAGTTAATGACAAAAAGTTCACACTTAAGATAATTGAGGGCGCAGGTCATACTATCAAAGGTCACACAGGCGACCTTGGTAAGTTTACTGCGAAAAGCGGATCTTTAGTTATTGCTGGCAAAGGTGCAGTTGGTGCCACTCAGCTTGAAGTTGGCAATACTAATGGCGTACAAGTTACTTTCAAGGATATCAGTGTAACTAAGGGTACCTTAGCGCTTACTAAGGGTGCTATTAACGCTGAGACTATCACTTTAGGTGATACCTCCAAGCTGACCATGGCAGCAGGTGTTGTATCTGCAGGTAAGATTTCTTTACAAAGTGGCTCTACTGTAGAAATTACAAAGGGTACTTTAGGTAAGACTGGTGCAACTATCACCGTTGGTAAAGACGCTACATTGCAATCTAAGAGCACAACTCAAAATGATGCAAACTTAGACGGCAAACTAAGTGTTGCTGGTACTCTGGATGTAGGAGATCAGAAGCATTTAACTATCAAGGGCGCAGCTGAGTTCCAGAGCGGTTCTACTTTTATCAGCTCAGGCACAACTATCCTCGCTGAAGGCGGCACCATTCACGATAATGCAACCCTAACAGTTGGCGCAGCTTCTGATATCCGTATTGGCGAGGCTACTTTAACCTTAAGCTCTGCAAATCTTAAGAAGCTCCTTGGCGGAGCAACTGCTAAGGTTGAGAGCATGTCTGATAAGCATGCAGTAGTTCAGCTCTCTGATGAAACCACCGCTGAAAAGGCTCTGGATTTAGCAACTACAGATATCATCGGTGCATCAGACGGTGCTGTAAGTGCTAAGCTTGCAAAGCAAGGTAATGGCAGTCTGACTGTAAAGACCGATTATGCTAAGTACGCAGGCGCTAATGAAATTGTTGGTCAGGATGGCGTAACCCTCTCTTTCAAGGGCTTTACTGCTGGTAAAGATGCAGCTGTAACCTTCAAGAGCGGTACCGTTGCTGTTTCTGAGTCTTTAGCTATTGCTGGTAAGAAAGCTTTAACTTTAAATAGCGGCAGTGCACTGACCTTAGATGGCGATAGTGGTTCTGTAGACGCTGCATCAGTAGCAATTGGTTCAGGCAGCGAAACTGGCACTTTAACTGTTAAGAAAGGCACTTGGACTTTACCTGCCATTACAGTAACAAAGGGTAAAGCTGAAGTTGCAAAAAACGCAACTCTTAAGGTAAATGGCGCACTCACAGCAACAAAAGAAGCTCAGTTAGTTGTAAATGGCGGTACCGTTGATGTTCAGGGCAGTGGCTCATTAGTTCTTAAAGGTGCAGCTAAAAATACCGTGAAGCTGAGCAAAGGCGGCGTTCTTAAGATCGATGCAGCTGATATCCTTAAGGGTACTGAGTTTGTCGACACAAACTTTGCAAAGGGCTCTGTTTCAGGCGACGGTAGCACCGTGATTGTGGTTGCTGGCGGTAAGCTGACTTCAGATGAATTCGAGACATTCTATGGTGAGACTGGCTTTGGCGGCGTCTTTGACATGGATGTTGAGATCGATGTTAAGGGTGAGCTTACTACAGACAGCGTATTACCAGGCCTCAAAACTGACGCTTACAACAAAAAGACCTTAAATGTTGCTAACTCTAGCAAGAACAGCATCACTGCAGCATTCTCTGTTGGTAACGTAAATGTTAAGGCCCCAGAAGATGTTAAGCTCGCTGCTGGCGGTAGCTTAATCTTAAACAATGCTTCTGCTGAGGGCATCAAGGGTAACTTTGTAACCAAGCAGTCTGACGCTGGTACTGCAGTTGGCGGTGTTGAGTTTGGCGATGCTGATAACTCCTTAACCTTAGTTGGCGCAGGTAAAATTGCAGCTATTACTGCAACAGCTGATAATAAAGGCAAAGTAGTCATTGGCCTGGGCGGTGAGTCTGGTAATCCTGGCGCTGTTACTGTGGTAGAGGGCTATAGCATTGGTGGTACTGGCAAGCAGATTATCGACCTTACTCTGAATTCTGGCTCATCTCTGAAAGTAGAATCTGGTGATGTATTCACTGTTAACCTCGACTCACAGGCTGGTACTGTAGTTGACGTTAAGGGCAACATTACAACCAATGACCTGCAGTTTATCGGTACTTCCCTGAAGGCAAACTCTTTAGAATTAACCACTGGTTCCGGCAATACTGCTAATGAAAACGTGATTGCTGGTGGCGCTAAGGTTCAGTTAGGCACTCTGAAGCTGGCTGACAAGCAGCTGCTTGAGATCGGTCAGAACTTAGATGATTCAGAGAACAGCTCAACTGCTACTGTATATGCTGGTACTTTAGACCTGAATACTGGCGCTGTATTCGTAGACCCAACCAGCTCTGTTGGTTATTCCTTACTGGCTGTAAACAACCTGTCTGGCCATGTAAATGGCAACTACGCTGGTACTTTAAAAGGTACTGTAACCGTAGGTAACAATGGCGTATTTGGCGTTGGCTTTGACAACGAGCAAGAGCTTGTAGACATGCTCTCTAAGTACACCGATGGCAATGGTGCACTTAAGGACTTCAAGAGTGCATTAGTTCTGGATAAGAACGTTACTTTATCCAATACTACTGATGGTTTAACTGTTGATCCTTCTGCTAACGCTGCTACTGCAAAGAAAGGCGAGATCAACTTCAAGTCAGGTTCTGCCTTAGTAATCACCGACGAGGTATACGGTGTTGATTCTGATGGCAACAAGACTGGCGCTGCCATTACATTCACTAATGGTACCGTTAACTTAGATCGTAATTCTACGCTTGTTGTAGTTGGTGACTTCTCTGGTGCTGACAAGTCTTTCAAGGTATTTGAAGGCGCTACTACTGTTTCAGGTTCTATGACCATTGAGTCTGCTAACGGCCTGTTAACTGGCTCGACAGATAGAGACGGTACTGCTGGTCTGTCTTTCAGCCGTGAGAATGCTGATAAGTTAGGTGCATTTGCTGATGCTTCTGCTCCAGTACGTGAAGTTCTGTATGGCAAGTTAAGCGGCGATATCAAGGGCAAGGGCTTAGGCTTTGACCTGATCTCTGACGTTGCAACCTCCACTTTATCTGGTGCTGTTGCTGACGCAGCTGCTCATGCTGCTACCTACGCTGGTGCTCAGCAGGCTGCTGTAGTATCTGTAACCACCATGGCTGACGCTATGTTTGGTCGTGTTGGCTCTGTAGGCGTTGAGGCAGCTACCATCTCAGCAACTGGCTCTCAGGCTAATGGCGGTGTTTGGTTAACCCCAATGTACAAGTCAATGGATGCTGACGGCTTCAACGCTCAGGGCGCATCCTATGGTTCTGACGTTGATGCTGCTGGTGTTGCATTCGGTGCTGATAGTGTAAACGGCAACATGCGTTTTGGTGCTGTATTTAACATCGGTTCTGGTGAGTCAGAGGGTAAGGGCAACGGTAACGGCTTAAAGGATGAGTTTAACTACTACGGCTTCGGTGTTTACTCAGCAATGGGTGTTGGCAGCTTTGCTTTAGTTGGTGACGCATCCGTAACTGTTGTTTCTCACGACGTTACTGGTTTAGGCCTCAAGGGTGAAGCAGATACTACCGCTTTAACCATGGGCGTAACCGGTCAGTACACTATTTCAACACCATCTGTAGATGTAACTCCACACTTAGGTGCTCGTTTAACCCGTCTTGACACCGACAGCTACGACTTAATCTCCGATGATGGCGTTGTTGCAAATACTGACTTTGATGTACAGAACGTCTTCTCAATCCCATTAGGCGTAACTCTTTCTAAGGGCTTCACCACTGGCGGCTGGACTTTAGCTCCTAGCGCAGATCTGAGCGTAACCTTCAACACTGGTGACACTGAGGCTAGCTCAACCACTCGCTTCAGCGGCATGAACAAGAACATCGGCCTTAACACCGAGGTTCTTGATGAGGTTCAGTACGGCTTAACCGTTGGTTTAGGTGCTCAGTACGGTGCATTTGGTACCTCTTTCGGTCTCAACTACACTGGTTCTGAGAACACCGATTCCTTCGGTGTTAACGCTCAGGCTCGTTACATGTTCTAATACCTACTTTGCGCCTCTTGTGCGTAACTTAGGTTAGAACCTTAAAAACTATATTCTAGGCAGCGTCACAGCAGCTCATGTATTGAGCAGGCGCTGTCTAATCAAAGCGATCATGGCTGATGTCTGGGATAGAGCGTCAGTTGTGGTCGCTTTTTTCGTATGAGGCATGTATGAATATCCTTCAGACCGTACTTTTGGCTTTCACCGTTTGTTAGGACGCCCCTTTTGGCTTAACTGCTGGCGTGAAACAGTACTCATAGAATTTCTGCGAATTTAAAAAGGATCTTTTACTTTACATTCACTGCCAAGTTTTTGTGCACAAGGACGATCGTCGTCTCACTTTTTGTATATCTTGCAAAGAGCAGTTGATTTTAACTGAATATGTTTAGTGCCTTAGAAGTACTATAGCGTTTGTATATTGTGACCCATAAACAAGTGTATACGACAATTTGAGTTTATCCGTAGTCAAGCATGCAGTTTTAAAGGCGTAGCTTCACTTGTGCAAGTCAAATACAAATCAAACATAAGATTTCACGCTTCATGAAGCAAACTAACAACGCCATTAAGTTCTTGATGGCTCAATACCGTGCTGTCTTCAAGCACGCCTACCTTGCAAGCCTCGGTGCCTCTTTAGTTGCAGCCACTGCCCTACTCTCTGCCCCTGCTGCCGCTGCTGCAGCACCTCAAGGCCCTACCACAGCCACTGCAATGGACGATGCAGCATTTAAAGCCCACACAGATCCTGAGTTAGTTATTGGTGGCGATGGCGCAACTCACAATAAGCTGACTCTTACAGCTGCGTTAGCCGATTCAGCTGCTAAAGAAGTAAACATCACCCTCAAAGCAGGTGAGAGCACTTTCCTTGGTGTGGCTGCAGTTACTTCTCCAGCTCCTGGTACTCCTGCCAAAACCAATCTCGACCTTAGTGCTGCAACTTTAAATATCAATCAGGCCGATCCAGCTACAGCTGCTAAATTAACCATTGGCGATGGCACCAACGCTGTTAAAGTAAAACTTGAAAGCCTTACTGTAACTAAAGGCACTTTAGAACTTAATAGTGCCGCTAAAGCTAATGCTACATTAGAAACTGGCCCAATTACCATTGGTGCGGCAGCTGAGTCTGCCCCAAAACAACCAGACGCCGTTGTTAATATCGGTGCTGGTGGTGTACTTGGCAAGTCCGGTGCTCAGATTACAGTAAATACCACCGGCAAGGTATCCGCATCTGGTGAGGGCGCTAAGCTCATTGGTAACGTAGCGATCAGTGGCGGTACCGTTGCTGCCGATGAGAGCATGACTATTGAAGGCGATTTAACTGCAAATGCTGGTGCTTTAACTACAAAACAAGACAAGACTGCTACTGTAACTGGCAATGCAACCTTTACAGGAAAAGACTCTCTTACTAATAGCGGTACTCTGGTAGTTAAGGGTGATGCTGTCTTTGCAGACAAGTCTGTTAAGGAGTCTACAGGTTCCGTTACCTTTACTAAGACTGCCAGCATGAATGGCGATACTCTTAAGAAATTCTTGGCTGGTGAGGTTAAGTCAGCTGACAGCGCCCATGCTGTGTTAACCGTAAGTGGCAGTGGCTCTGTTGCATTAGATTCTACTGGCTTAACCTTAATTGATGAGTCTGGTGATGGCGCAATCAATGCCAACTTAAAAAATGGCGCTGATGGCACTTTAACTGTTCATGTGGCTCAAGGTACTCTTGCCTCCAACGCTATTAGCGGCGCAGCAGCAACTCAAAGCGGTGTAGTCTTATCCTTTGACACCCTCACTCTTGGTAATGGTAAAGGTGATGTAACTGCTAAAGCTGCAAACCTCAAGGTTTCAAAGGCCTTAACTGTTTCAGGCGACCATGCTTTAGTTCTTTCCGACGCCTCTAAGTTAACCCTTAAGGCAGCTGATCAAGTGCTAAAGACTATTGGCGGTAAAGGCGTGACTGTTGGCGCTGCTGCTGGCCCAAGTGGTTCGCCAGCTGGCTCGGCAGGCTCATTAGCTGTAGAAGGTGGTAAATGGTCAGTTAAAGACCTGAACATCGTTTCAGGTGCTGCTACTGTAACCAATAGCACTTTGACAGTAACAGGTACCCTTACCACAACTGCTGGTGCAGGTGATACCGACCCAGCTGCAGGTTCAATCACCGCTGATGCCTCAACCATAGATGTATTAGGCTCAGGTGGCTTATTAGCTATTAAGAAGGGTGGCGTAACTCTTGAGAATACTGCCGAGCTGCACGTCGATGCTACAGATATCTTCCAAGATGGCAAGAAAACTTTAGATAACAATAAGGTTGCTAGTGGCTCTTTAGTTGGTGGTTCTAATACAGTCTTAGTAATTAAGGATGCAAACGGCAAGGATCTTTCCTTAACTCAGGCTGAGTTTAAGGCTTTAAAGGCTGCAAATACTGGCTTTAAAGGCCTGTACAAGGTAAATATTAGCGACCTTCAGGCTCCAACTGGCCCTGTTGAGCTCGGTAGCGTCGAGGGTAACAACACCAGCGACGTTTACGAAAAGACTACAGTCACTGTAACTGATGGCGCTGCTACCCCTGTAGATAAGGTTATTTCCGTTGGTAACATTCAAGTTAAGAACGATAAAGACCTTTCTTTGGGTGAAGGCGGTGCTGTTACCTTAAACACTCCTAGTGCAGACGGCTTCTTTGTCTCTAAGAGCGGTGCTTCAGGCACTGAGGTCGCAAACGTTACCTTTAAGGAAGCTGACAATGCCTTAACCTTATATGGCTCTGGCCAGATCGGCGCTATTGTAAACGGTAGCTCTGCAACTGGCGGCTCACTCACTGTTGGCTCTGAGAGCAAGAATGGTGATGTTGTAGTAAAGGGCAGCATTGGCCAAACTGGCGCTGGTAAGGACGTTCAGAGCGTTATCGTGAATAAAGGCTCCAAGCTTAAGGTTGAGGGTGACTTATATACCAAGTCCTTAGACCTTGCTAAGGGCACTTCTCTGAACGCAAATAATGGCGAAGGCGCAGTCGTTATCAACGGTAAAGGCTCGATCTTAGGTAATGTAACTGCTGGCTCATTAGAATTTGCTAAGGCAGGTACTGATACCGATAAGATCAAAAACACCATCGCAGGTGACGTAGAAGTCAACGTTGGTTCGCTGTCTATTGCCGACCATAATGTTCTGACTATTGGTCAGGACGGTGCTGCAGAGACTAGCACCACTGCAACCGTATTTACTAACAGCTTAAAGATGAGTGCAGGCTCAACTATCTTTGTTGACCCATCATACCAAAAGCCAGCAACCGTTCTTGGTACTAAGACCTTAACCGATGGCACCACAGATGATGGTGTAAACGTAGCTGCAGGTAATATCATTGTTGGTAAAAACGCTGCATTTGGTCTTGGCTTTGATAAGGCTGAGTTCAATTCAGTTATGGCTAACTACCTTGTAGATGGCAAGTTTACTGATCCTGCTGAGCACAAGGGTGGTTATGCCAACGCTTTAGTACTTGGTGATAGCTTAGTTATTGCCAGCGGCAATGGTGTTTCTGTTGACCACAACTTAACTGATGAAAAAGTGGCAGAAGGCACTGCTGCTACTCCAGACAACGTCAAACTAGGTGCTAAAGCAGCCCTGATCATCACTGATAAGGCATTTGGTGCTGACAAGCAAGGTGCTGCTATTACCTTTGGTAAGACTGGTGAAAATGTTTCAGATGCCAAGGTTGTAAGTGAAGATTCATCAGTTATTTCTTTAGTTGGTGACTTTGATGCTAACGATACCAACTTAAAGATCTTTGCAGCTGTTGATGGCGGTGCTGCAGGTACTGTTAAGATTCAAAACGCCAATGGTATCACGGTAAAGGCTTTAGGCGGTCTGTTAGAAGGCACATTAAGCGGCACTACTGGCACTTTAGATAAGCTTCAGCTTTCTCCAGATGCTGATAAGAAGGCTTATGATGGTGTTGCACGCCCAGTTGGCGACTTCTTCTTAGGTCTGGCTAATGGTAACTACGCTGTAGACAGCACTCAAGCTGGTCATAAGTTCGTAACCGCTGTTGCTGACACAGCTGGTGGATTCAAGGTAGTTGATACCGCTGCTCACGCTGCAACCTATGCTGGTGCTCAGCAGGCTGCCGTCGCCTCTGTAACCACCATGGCTGACGCTATGTTTGGTCGTGTTGGCGCTGTAGGCGTTGAGGCTGCCTCCATCTCTGCTACTGGCTCACAGGCTAATGGCGGTGTTTGGTTAACCCCAATGTACAAGAGCTTAGATGCTGACGGCTTCAACGCTGAGGGTGCTTCATACGGCTCAGAGGTTGACTTAGGCGGCGTTGCTTTCGGTGCTGATACTGTAAACGGCAATATGCGCTTTGGTGCTGTATTTAACATCGGTTCTGGTGATGCAGATGGCAAGGGCCAGGGTAATGGCTTAAAGGACGAGTTTGACTACTACGGCTTTGGTATCTACTCAGCAATGGGCTTTGGTAGCTTTGCCTTAGTGGGTGACGCTTCCATGACCGTAATCTCTCATGAGGTTGAAGGCTTAGGCTTACGTGGTAAGGCAGACACCACTGCTGTAACCATGGGCTTAACTGGTCAGTACACTGTTGCTACACCTGCTGTTGATGTAACCCCACACTTAGCTGCTCGATTCATCCGTCTGAACACTGATTCTTATGACTTAATCGGTGCTGATGGTGCAATTGCTACTACTGACTTTGACGTTCAGAACGTCTTCTCAGTACCTCTTGGCGTAACCTTATCCAAGGCTTTCGTTGCAGGTGGCTGGTCATTAGCTCCTAGCGCAGACTTAACCGTTGCCTTCAACACTGGTGACACTGAGGCTAAGTCAACCACTACATTCTCAGGTATTGGTCATGGCATCAACTTGAATACTGAGGTTCTTGATGAAGTTCAGTATGGCGTAACCTTTGGCTTAGGTGCTCAGAACGGTGCATTCGGTACCTCACTGAATGTTAACTACACTGGCTCTTCTAACACCGACAGCTTCGGCGTAAACGCTCAGTGCCGTTACATGTTCTAATACCTACTTTGCGCCTCTTGTGCGTAACTTAGGATAGAACCTTTAAATCTTTGTTCTAGACAGCGTCAAAGCAGCTCATATATTGAGCAGGCGCTGTCTTATCAAAGCGATCTTGGCTGATGTCAGGGATAGAGCATCAGTTGTGGTCGCTTTTTTCATATAGATCCATGTAAATTTGCTCGTCGTAAAGGCCAAAAATTTATCAATTGGTTCACTATCAGGAGTCGATTTGGACTGATGCGTGCGTCACTATTATTATGTCGCAAATACGTATAATCTTGATATGTATACAAAATTTCTAACTATTTATTAGGCCTTAAAAAGTGTATCTAGTCTTCAGTAAGACCTGAATTTTTCTAAATATCGTACAATATCTTATATATAAACACAACATATCTTACACAATTATTAAGGGCTAAAGCTTCATAAACCTGATGCTTTAGCCCTTTTTTTATTTTTAGAAAATCACTCACGAAACCATTGATAATATGCTATAATTATTCGTGCGATTTGTACGAATATCTTAAGCAATATTTAGGACAATATTATCATGGCTTTGTACAGAAATCTTAAGCAAGTTCCAATACCTAAAGATGCCAAAGTATCACCTAAAAGCAAAAGAGTTTATGTGAGCTCAAATCCTAGTGGTATTAGAAGAAAACGTGAGATTGGTGAAGAGACTGAGCCAGGCATGATG
>NZ_AXWV01000043.1 GCF_000482845.1 Anaerobiospirillum succiniciproducens DSM 6400 | reverse complement strand
TTCTGGAGCATGCCAGAGATTTCGTCCATGCCAGCTTCCATGGTCTGGGCAAGAGCAATACCGTCAGAGGCGTTGCGGTTGCCTTGGTTGAGTCCATTAATCTGGGAGGTTAAACGATCGGCGATCTGGAGGCCTGCAGCGTCGTCTTTAGCGCTATTGATACGCATACCACTTGATAATCTTTGGTATGTAGTAGTGAGCTGGTTCTGGACATTGCCTAAGTAGCGCTGGCCCTGCAGAGCGCTGTAATTTGTGTTTACATATACGGCCATGACCTATCTCCTTAATCTAATTATGCTCGATACCACAATCAAACAGGTGATAGAGGCCTGTTTTGCAAGAGCATGTATGTGATCTGAGGTACTTCGTAGCGAAGAGACCTCCAAGATCTCAAGCTATCGCGAGAAAGAACTCATTTCTCTACTTATGTTTACGGCCATCATCAATATTAATTAACAGCCCTATTCAAAACTATTTTAAAGACACCAATTTTTACGAAAGCAATACGGATTTCGCCTTAACCCCATGAAATACAAAAGGCCCTGAAACCTTGCAGAATCAGGGCCTTTTTGAGAATTCAAAAGAAATCTTAAACTATGCTATTAGCCAAGTAAGCTCAGGCCAAGCTGAGGACGGGTGTTAGCCTGCATCAGCATGGAAGCAGCTGCCTGCTGGATAATGGACTGCTGAGATAAGTTAGCAGACTCTTCGGCAAAGTCAGCATCACGAATACGGCTACGAGCATCAGCTTCGTTAGCAGCAACATTAGATTGATTGCGAATAGAGGATTCAAGGCGGTTCATATAAGCACCTACCTCGGCACGACGTGAGTCGACCTCAGCAATCACAAAATCAATAGCAGCAAGAGCATTACGAGCATCGTCATGAGTAGCAATTTTTACTGTCATGGCATCAGCTCTATTATCTTGACCTTGCTGAATATCAAAAGCACCAGCAGAAATATCAGCGATACTTTGTTTCCTACCGTTATAGTCAACTTGAGTACCGTTAACAATTTCTGGAACAAAGAAGCTCTTAATAGTAGCTACAATTACATCACCGCTATTAGCGCCTACCTGTAATCTCATAATACCAGGATCGAAGTTCTTACCATTGGCTACACTTTCATAAATGTCATCATTATTTTTCATGTGGCCTTCAAGAATCTTCTTGCCAGCAAAAGTGGTGTCAGTAGCAATGGCTGCAGCGTTTAAGAGCGTAGTACCAATTTCAGTTTCTAAAGCTTTTAGATCTGATGCGGTATTGGTGCCATTTGCTGCTTGTACTAATAAAGTACGAGCACGTTGTAAACTGCCTGTAATTTCCTCTACTGCGCCATCAATTGTCTGTAAGAGCGCAATACCATCATTAGCGTTGCGATTGCCTTGATTAAGTCCATTGATTTGGGAGGTAAGGCGATCGGAAATTTGTAAACCAGCAGCATCGTCCTTTGCAGAATTAATGCGCATACCTGAGGAGAGGCGCTTGTAGGTTGTAGTAAGTTGATTCTGGACATTATCCAGAGAGCGGCGACCATTTAAGGAGCTGACATTTGTATTTACATATACTGCCATTTCTAACCCCTCTATTCATGAACTAGCTAGCCATTAATAAGCATGTAATCGAGTAATCAACACAGTGATAGCAAGTTCAGAATAAGCCGTGAGGACTTAGCCTGCCGAACATAAACAACGACTGAACGAACTTGACTCATATATCTTAATATATCGGCTGCAGCTAGGCTAATTAAAATTGGACGTAAACTCAAATGTCTTTAAAGCAACTACAGTGCTTAATAAAACCATAATGCGGCTTAATCGTTAAATTGGATATCGAGCTTAAGGATAAAAAAAGCCCCGCATCTGTTAACAGATCGGGGCTTTTTTTAATTTATTGACGAGTCTAGATTACTTCTTATCGTCGTCAGCATTCTTACCGCTAGGAGTGTTGAATGGCCAAGTGCCGGCCTTTTCTTCACTCATAGGAGCTGCCTCTTCAGCCTTTGACTCGGTGCTGCTCTCAGCTTGCTTCTCGCTATTATCTGCAGATTCACTCTTATTTGAGTCAGTGCTTTGAGCTGATGCAGCATTATCTTGCTTAGGCTGCTCAGAAGAAGACTCAGTTGAATCACTCTTAGAATCTGAGCTTGACTCAGACTTTGACTCTTCAGTTGATGCGCTCTTTTCGTTCTTAGCATCGCCGTTAGAGCCATTAGAGTCAGATGACTTCTTGTCATATACGCCAGTCTCAGATGGAGCACGGCATGGACGACGATTCATTAAGTCATCAATTTGAGCTGCATCAATGGTCTCATACTTGAGCAGAGCATCCTTCATAGCCTCGAGAATATCGCGATTCTCGGTAAGCATGGTCTTAGCTCTGTCATAGCAGAAGTTGATGATTGCAGTAACTTCCTCATCAATGATGAGAGTAGTCTTGTCAGATACTGGCATAGTGGAAACATGACCACCACCTAAGTACTGAGACTGATCTTGGTCTTGGTCAAACTGCATTGGTGGCAATCTCTTAGAGAAGCCCCAACGGGTCACCATGCGACGAGCAATATCAGTTGCTCTCTCAATATCATTAGATGCACCAGTAGTTACGGCATCCTCGCCAAAAGCGATTTCCTCTGCTAAACGACCAGCAAACAGTGCTGAAATTCTAGATAACAGATACTGCTTAGACTGGCTATAGCGATCTTGCTCAGGCAAGTATGAAGTAACACCTAAAGCACGACCACGAGGAATAATGGATACCTTATAAACTGGGTCATGATCTGGAACTAAGCGACCAACGATAGCATGGCCTGCCTCGTGGTATGCAGTGTTAGCCTTTTCATGATCATTCATGATTAAGCTACGACGCTCAGCACCCATTAAGAGCTTATCCTTAGCCTGCTCAAACTCACGCATACCAACAGTACGCAGATTTGCACGAGCTGCAGATAAAGCTGCTTCGTTAACTAAGTTAGCAAGCTCAGCACCAGAGAAGCCTGGAGTACCACGAGCAAGTAAAGCAGCATCAACGTCAGAGTTTAAAGGTACCTTCTTCATGTGTACCTTTAAGATCTGCTCACGGCCACGAACATCAGGCAGACCAACAGTTACTTGACGGTCAAAACGGCCTGGACGTAATAACGCTGGATCTAATACATCAGGACGGTTGGTTGCTGCAATTACGATTACAGCCTCGAAGCCTTCAAAGCCGTCCATTTCAACGAGTAACTGGTTTAAGGTCTGCTCACGCTCATCGTGACCACCGCCTAAACCAACACCTCTTTTACGACCTACAGCGTCAATTTCGTCGATGAATACGATACAAGGAGCATTCTTCTTGGCCTGTGCGAACATGTCACGGACACGGGATGCACCCACACCAACGAACATTTCTACGAAGTCAGAACCAGAAATAGAGAAGAATGGTACTTTTGCCTCACCAGCAATAGCACGGGCAAGTAAGGTCTTACCAGTACCTGGAGGGCCAACCATCAGAACACCACGAGGAATACGGCCACCTAACTTCTGATACTTAGATGGGTCACGTAAGAAGTCGACTAACTCGACAACATCTTCCTTGGCCTCGTCGCAACCAGCAACGTCACCAAAAGTGGTCTTAACCTGGCTTTCACTTAAGAGCTTAGCCTTGCTCTTACCAAATGACAGCGGATTGCCCTTTGAGCCACCTTGCATCTGGCGCATGAAGAAGATCCACACACCGATTAAGAGCAACATTGGCATCCAAGAAACCAGAATTGAGGTCAGTAAACCTGGCTCCTCAGGACGTGTACCTGAAGTACGTACGTTATGGCTTAACAGAGAATCCAAGATAGCACTGTCATGAATAGGCATTACGGTAGTGAACTGCTCACCGTTACGCTTTAAGCCGTTGATTACAGATCCGTCAAACACAACTTCCTGAACTTGGTCGTTCTGTACAGACGAAATAAAGCTAGTGTAATCAATGGTACGACCATTGTTATCTGAGCTGTTGAATGACTCGAACAGCGACATCAGAATTATCGCAATCACAAGCCACAGGATTAAGTTCTTTGCCATTACTTCCTCATTAAGTTCCCGAAAGAAACTACAGCACCTGCTGCAATGTCTGGAAACATACAATAAATCGGCATCAAGACTAAAAACGCAAGCTCACTAAAGCTAGGCTTTTAAAGTCTTGTTTGGCGGTTTCCCACCTGATAATCATCATGCGCACACTTCATCACAAGCTTATTTCGTGTGAATCTTTATGCCCACAGACGATCGAAAAATCTGTACTAGGCCTCTTGAGAGGCTAATTATAACTTTGTCTTAACTATGACAGAGCTTATCTAGTTTAAGAGTTTGATTATATTCACCAAGGCTTTGCTTAAACTTAGCACTGCCTATGAGTTGGTGCTATCCATTTCAGGTGCTACACCTGAAAGCTCATGGCCCTTAAAGCCAGTTGCAACCATGTAAACCTCACTTGAACGATCACGTGAAGCCTCTGGCTTACGTACACGCACGCTAGTGAAGTCTTTTTTCAGCTCGGCTAAGAACTCTTGAGAGCCTGAGCCTGTGAATACTTTCACTACAAAGCTACCGCCCTCTTTTAAAACGCGGCGAGCCATGTCTAAAGCAAGCTCGGTTAACAGCATGGCACGTGGTTGATCGATGGCCTTGTTGCCTGACATGTTTGGAGCCATGTCAGATAAAACCACATCAGCACCACCGCCAATCATGCCGTAGAGCTTGGTAAATACAGCGTCTTCTCTGAAGTCACCTTGTAAAAAATCTACGTTGCGGATCGGACGCATTGGCAGAATGTCACATGCGACAATACGGCCACTTTCACCGACACACTTAATTGCATACTCAGACCAACCACCTGGAGCGGCACCGAGATCTACAACGATGTTTCCAGGGCGGATCAGACGATCTTTCTTTTGCAGCTCTTCAAGCTTGAAAGTCGCACGTGAACGCAGTCCGCGCTTATGGGCCTCTTTAACGAAAGGATCGTCAAAGTGCTCCTTAAGCCATCTGGTGGAACTTGCGCTTCTTTTACGTACAGGCATATCTGATTTCCCAAGACAATTAACTAACTACACATAGCTCATAGTATGTGTGCAAGAATACGATTATACATTAGCAAGCCGCTGTTTTTTCACGAAAAGGGCTATAACTCGGGATAATCTTAAGCATCTTGGCTATTGACTAATAGCTAAGATAATCGCTTTATTCGCTTTAAGTATGCACATGACTTTGTACCATAGGATCCCAGATAGCGGTGAAAAAGCGAGAAACAAAAGCAAAAAATATGAGTAAGCTCATAGCAATCGAATTTGTCTCACTTTTAGCGATTGCTCACAAGCAATTACTCGCACTATCTTAGACTCTCAAATATGCATCTATGCATGCTTAAAATGCATAAATCATAACCCTTATTGCCCAAGCGCTAAGACAAGAGAATTTATCAAGCACTAGGCACTTAAATTAGATGCTACGCATTCACAATAACCTGTCATAACCTAGCTTTAGGATATAGACTCTGTTTAGCTGTTTGTAGATGGCATACACAAGGCTTTTGCTAAGAAAGATCTTTTAATGTGTAGCGGATCTGATAGAATGTGAGCCGGTCAGACCTTTTGTCTGGCTAATCGATCAGACCTAATGTCTGAGATCACTAGGAATAATACACATATGGCATTAAACACAAAGCAGCGCCAGTTCTTAAAGGCACAGGCTCATGCTTTAAATCCAGTTGTTATGCTCGGTTCTGATGGACTTTCTGAGAATGTCATCAAAGAGATTGACAGCTCAATCGAGCATCACGAGTTGATTAAGGTCAAGCTCAATGCCGGTGAAGGCCGCAAAGAACAGGCTCAGCAAGCTGCTGATGCTGTTCAGGCAGAACTTGTTAATGTAGTTGGCCGCGTTGCTATTCTGTTCCGTCAGAACAAAGAAAGCCGCTTCATTCTGCCTCGCTAAGCATACAGGCAATTAAAGCTTCAAAAAGCCCGATACAGCTAAGCTGTTCGGGCTTTGCTTTTTCTTAGACCTGCAAAATCCTAGCAATCCTCTCGATCACAAGCTCACCTCATGATCTTTTTACAGATCGCGATCTTTTTCTTTTTCTTCACAAGGCCTTACGCAGCTTCACCCTTTTGGTGACAGTGCGTGGCTAGATTTGTTTGGTTTGGCTTTGCTTTGCTTTGCTTTATTTGGCTTTACTGTGTTTGGCTTTGTTTGGCTTTGTTTTGTAGTGGCCAAAATAACAAAGGCCGCTGTAGCGCTTTGTACGCTACAACGGCCTAGGATGAGGCGCTTGCCTAGCAGTATTTTGTTAGGCTTGCGCTTAGATTGATGATGGCCACTTAGGCAATATATTCAACCTTTAAGATCTCGTAAGTAACGGTGCCCTTAGGGATCTTAATAGCAACCTCGTCCTCTTCTACCTTGCCAAGTAAGCCCTTAGCGATAGGAGTCTTGTAGGACATGAGGTTGTTCTCGATAGATGCCTCGTCCTCGCCTACGATCTTGTAGGTGATTTCTTCTTCAGTATCAACATCAAGCACAGTTACGGTTGAGCCAAACACAACCTTTAATGGGCCATTATGAGCAAGCTTAGTCACATCGATGATGTTAGCTGAAGCAAGCTTAGCTTCAATGTCCTTGATACGGGCTTCGCATAAGCCTTGCTCTTCTTTAGCTGCATCGTACTCAGCGTTTTCGCTCAGATCGCCGTGGCTACGAGCCTCTGCAATGGCTGCGGTAATGCGTGGACGCTCCTGAGTCTTCAGGCGCTCTAATTCATCACGTAAAAGTTGCTCACCGCGAGCAGTCATCGGAGTCTGTTCCATAATTTCCTCAAAAGTTCAATCTCCAAGTATGCATGTTTAAGCTAGTCATTAAGTAATGCACTAGATCGCTGATATGCAAAGAGTTGGAGATCAAAGATCACTAACGCTGCTTATCCTAAAAGCGGATCACTGCCTAAAAGCTCGATAGCTAGATCGTAGCTAAGTCATTTACAATGAGGCCGTGAAACTCAGAACTTGAGGACAGTTCGAGACGAAAGTGATTTTGTAAAAAACAAAAAACGTCTAGAGCGCTATGCACCAGACGTCTTGCATATGAATTCTGTAATAAAGCAGTAGCTAAAACCACCACTACAGTGTGTGCTGCTACGGCTAAAAGAGTTTAGCAATTATAGCACGCGCTCGCTCGCTTTGTTGTTTAGTCCAAAAAGTAGCTTAACTAAGTGCACAGCAGAATTGCAAAACAACTGTTACATGGCCTTTTTAGGTCGTGCTTAATGGTTGCTCTGATGTGTACTTTGAGTTTGTTGGTGCTATTGCTTTGATGCAAGTATGTATGAAAAAAGCCTCATGGCATTGCTGCCGTGAAGCTTTAATGTTTGACAGTTGCATGCCCTAACTAAATGCTCATTAGTCAGAGCACGCTATGGAGTCTGTATATAGCCTTAGGCTATATAGTTGAGTCTTATATGACTCTACTTAGAGTTCTTGCCGCCACCTAAGTTTTTAAAGAATGATTTCATGTTATCCATGAAGTCTTCACTCTTTGGTCTGTGGCCTGACTCTGTAGAGCTCTTACCCTCTTTTTTATCCTTACTGTCCTTTGATTCACCTTCAAGTGACTGCTCTAACTTATGCAGCAGATCCTTTTGGTAATCGTTGAGGTTTACTGGGGTCTCAACTACAACAGTGCAGTACAGGTGACCGCGTGGACGGTTAGAGTAAGTTGCCTTAATACCCTTACCAGCAAGTCTGAAGGTAGTACCAGTCTGAGTGCCTGGTTCAACAGTGATAGCAAGCTTTCCATCTAAGGTTGGGACAGTTACCTTGCCGCCTAAAGCTGCAGTAGTGAAGCTAATTGGTACTTCACAGTAGAGGTTATCACCGTCACGCTTGAAGAGCTTGTGCTCTGCAACCTGGATTACAGCAAGCAGATCGCCGTTTGGACCGCCATGCTGACCTGACTCACCAGCACCTGATACAACTACATGCTGACCAGTGTCTAAGCCGCCAGGAATATTAATCTTGACGGTGTGAGGCATCTTGATACGGCCTTCACCATGACAGCGCTTACATGGGTCAGTTACTACATAACCCTCACCCTTACAGTGCTCACAGGTACGCTGAATAGCAAATGGGCCTTGCTGTGAAACTGTTACGCCAGAACCGTGGCAGTATGGACATGCCTTTCTGCTCTTAGGATCCTTAGTACCCTCACCATTACAGTCTGGGCAAGTAGTAAGAGTTTCAATCTTGATCTCTTTAGTAAGACCTTGAACAGCCTCTTCTAAGGTTAAGTTAACTACGATACGTAAATCGCGACCACGAGATCTTACAGGGCCAGATTGACGACGTTGACGCTGACCGCCCATGCCGCCAAAACCACCCTCGCCGAAAATGCTCGAGAAGATGTCAGCAAACTCAGGACCAGCACCGCCAAATCCACCGAAACCACCAAAGCCGCCATCATCAGCACGAGAGCCGTCTACAGCAGAGAAGCCACCTGCATCATAGGCCTGACGCTTAGCTGGATCAGAAAGAACTTGATATGCCTCATTGATCTCACGGAACTTCTCACCCGCATCAGCTTCTTTATTACGGTCTGGGTGATACTTCATTGCGAGGCGTTTGAATGAGCGCTTAATCTCATCATCAGTTGCGCCTTTCTTGACGCCTAACACCTCATAATAATCACGTTTTGTTGCCATGCTTATCTCGAAAGAATCAGTATGTGTTGCTCTTTAGTTGTAGCTTTAGGCATGTAGCTTAAAGCCTTTTCGCTGCACTGCAATCACTGCACTACTACATATTGCAAAAACTAAAGTGTGAATAACTTGTCATGCTTTAGCACTCTGTTGCCAAGACACAATGCCTGCAAAGCACTAAAGCAAGACCTAAACAGCTTTTAGTCAAAAATAAGTAAGCTTGTCGCTCAAATTAAGTTGCGTATCTTACCATCTTTTCTAGCTAAACAGGCCCAACCCCCTTGCGGTGGTTGAGCCATCTTGCTGTTTGCTATGACTAGCTACTTACTAGCTAGCCATACGCTTAGATTGTTTAGAGGGGACAATTATTTCTTGTCGTCCTTAACCTCTTCGAACTCAGCGTCTACAACATTGTCATCCTGTGATGAACCCTGGTTAGCCTGAGCACCCTGATCAGCCTGCTGATATGCACCAGCACCAGCGCTCTGAGCACCGGCAGCTTGCTGAGCACGAGCTAAGATAGCCTGGAGTGACTCTAAGACGCGCTTCTCAGCTGCCTCAATGTCGTCCTTGTTATCGCCACGAACTGCAAGCTCAAGGGCGTTGATGTTACGCTCAACCTCAGCCTTGTCCTCGCCCTGTACGTTCTTGTCGTTTAACTCCTTACGTACAGTGTGGATGGTGTTGTCAGCGCGGTTACGTGCAGAAGCTAACTCTTCAAACTTCTTGTCTTCCTCAGAGTGCTGCTCTGCCTCGCGTACCATACGCTCGATATCATCCTCAGACAGACCTGAAGAGGACTGAATGGTGATCTTCTGCTCTTTACCAGTCTTCTTATCCTTAGCAGATACGTGGATAAGACCATCAGCATCGATGTCGAAGCTTACTTCAATCTGTGGCATGCCACGTGGAGCAGGCTCGATACCCTCTAAGTTGAACTGGCCTAAAGACTTGTTGTCAGAGGCACGCTTACGCTCACCCTGGAGAACGTGAATGGTTACAGCTGACTGATTGTCCTCAGCAGTTGAGTAAACCTGTGACTTCTTAGCTGGGATGGTGGTGTTCTTAGGAATCATGGTGGTCATTACGCCGCCTAAGGTCTCGATACCTAAGGACAGTGGGGTAACGTCCAGTAAGAGCACGTCGTTCTTAGCACCTGAGAGCACGCCACCCTGAATTGCAGCACCCATAGCAACAGCTTCGTCAGGGTTTACGTCCTTACGAGGCTCCTTGCCGAAGAAGTCAGAAACTAACTTCTGAACCATTGGCATACGGGTCTGACCGCCAACTAAGATAACGTCGCTGATCTCAGAAACGCTTAAGCCAGCATCGTTTAAAGCAATCTTAACAGGCTCTAAGGTCTTGTTAACCAGATCCTCAACTAAAGCTTCTAACTTAGCACGAGTGATCTTGATGTTCATGTGCTTAGGACCAGATGCGTCTGCGGTGATGTATGGCAGGTTAACATCGGTCTGCTGTGAAGAAGACAGCTCGCACTTAGCCTTTTCAGCAGCTTCCTTTAAACGCTGCAGAGCTAACTGATCTTTACGTAAATCTACGTTCTGCTGATTCTTGAACTCTTCAACGAGGTAGTTGATGATGCGGTTATCGAAGTCTTCACCACCTAAGTGAGTATCACCGTTGGTTGCTAATACCTCGAAGGTCTTCTCACCGTCGATCTCGTCGATATCAATAATGGAGATATCGAAAGTACCACCACCTAAGTCGTAAACAGCAATCTTCTGCTCGCCCTTAGCCTTGTCCTCACCGTAAGCAATAGCAGCTGCGGTAGGCTCGTTGATGATACGCTTAACCTCTAAACCTGCAATACGGCCAGCATCCTTAGTAGCCTGACGCTGTGAGTCGTTGAAGTATGCAGGGCAGGTAATAACGGCCTCAGTAACTGGCTCACCTAAGATGTCCTCTGCAGTCTTCTTCATCTTCTTTAAGACTTCTGCAGAAATCTGAGGAGGAGCAAGCTTCTTGTCGTTGACGCTTACCCAAGCATCACCGTTGTCGGCCTTAACAATCTTGAAAGGCATGATGGAGATGTCGCGCTGAACCTCACCATCATCGTAACGACGACCGATTAAACGCTTAATAGCGAATAAGGTCTTCTCTGGATTGGTAACGGCCTGACGCTTAGCAGCATCACCCACTAAGATCTCGCCATCATCAGCATAAGCAACGATCGAAGGAGTAGTACGACGACCCTCGGAGTTCTCTAAAACGCGAACCTTGTCGCCATCAAGAACAGAAACGCAAGAGTTAGTAGTACCTAAGTCAATACCAATAATCTTTCCCATTTGATTTATCTCCGCTGTCAAAGCTGTAAAGAACCAAGGAGCTTTCAGAAAGTCTTACATCTCTTTGCTCTCTTAAAAACTCTAGCACTGGTCTTGCCGTACATCGTTTCAGTGGATGTCACGGTCATATCTTATGCAGAGCCTCTTTTAGCAAGCTGTAAGTCGTTGCCATAACTGACGAGGCTCACAGTGCATTTGGTTCTTGAAATTCTTTTCTTATCTGTTATTACAAGTGGGGTCAGTACATTTTGTTTTCAAGTACTGATCACAAAATTTTTTAAATTTTCTTTTGCACTTATTTACAAACCCCATAAACAAGGCATTTTAATCAGTAAAACTTTTGTAACTTAACTAGCATTTACATATTCCGCTGTTAACGTTCTTTTAAAGAAGAATGTCTTGAGTAAATGTTTTAAAGCTAAGTGTTAGCTTACTGATTCAAGCTGAGCATTATGAACAACCTTGTTCTTATCTGCTCTGTTAGATTATTTGGGGATGGGTGATCTTATTTTCAAGTGCTAAATAAAGAAAAAACCCTACAACCTGTATCTTACGAAAGATACGAAGTTGTAGGGTTTAGCTCATTACTTTGTAATGAAGCTTTTTAGTTATTAGTTGCCCTTAGCAACGATAACCATAGCAGGGCGAACCACACGACCATTTAAGGTAAAGCCCTTTTGCATGGTGTTTAATACGTGGTTGTTTGGAACATCAGTAGATGGAACCATGGACACAGCTTGGTGGAAGTTTGGATCAAATGGATTGCCAGTAGGATCAACCTGCTCTACGCCAAAAGATGACATTTCCTTTAAGAACAGAGTTAAGGTGTTCTCAATGCCATCAATGGTAGCCTTGGTAGCCTCATTGTTACGATCAGAGAACTCTAAAGCCTTCTCAAGAGCATCGTATACAGGCATTAAAGAACGAACAAACTTCTCTAAAGCGTACTTACGCTCACGATCAACGTCCTGCTCAGCTCTCTTACGTACGTTGTCAGCCTCAGCTACAGCACGCAGCATCTTGTCGTGCTCAGAGGCAAGAGCCATAGTTAGCTCGTGAACCTGATTGCTAAGAGCAGAGTTTTCGCCCTGGAGCTTAGCTACTTCAGCAGCAAGCTCCTCTGGAGTTGCATCAGTAATCTCTGCTTGCTGAACTTCTGCATCATTTGCTGCAGTTACGTTTTGATCCTCAGGAGCACCATTGGCATTGAAAGCTGCGCCTTGCTGTGGCTGTGCGTCCTGTGCCATTGCTGCATTATTAGCATAAGCCTGTGCAGCCATACGGGCAGCGATTTCATCACGGTCAGTGCTATTAGCCTTTAAAGTGTTGAGCGCATCCTGAACAGTCTGCTTTTCGTTATCTTGCATCTGCATATCCTGAAAAATGAAAAACCATAAACATACAGCGTCTAGGCTTAAAATAGTATCTATCTAGCTAAGAGCGCTTTGAACTAAACTGAACATTCTAATGAATGTTCAATGGCGCTTAGTTAACCCAATCACTAGAGCCTAGAGTGTATCTTACTTTTTCCTCAGCAACTTACTATTAAGACCGCTGAGGAAAAAGCAAGGCACTAACGCTGTCTAAGACAAAAGCAATCGCATAATGTTCTAAAAGTCTGCCCCTGTCAATTGACAAAAGTGACCCTGACGCTATCAAAAAGATTCTTAAGATAGATAAAACCATGCTGCTTCTTGCACTGAATATTAGTGCACTTGATTACATATGGGGGCTATTAAAGTATCTTTCAAGTGGCTATGGCAAATTTTTTCGTGCTTTTGATACAATGTGTGAACTTTTGCGTAGCTAAAGAGTCTGATTCAAGGAGATATCTAAGCATTCCCTAAGTGAAGTTAGGCTATAATCAAGCCTAACAACTGATCACACTCTTAATGAGCTGCCAGATCGATTACCCGCAGTCAACAGCTGCATACACAATAGCTGCCTGCAGTTATGGCATATGCCTAGAGGATGATTGTCCTTTACATGACTGCTGCTGTTAATAGAGCTTTGAGCCAATCAGCATGAGATTAAACAAGATTTTACTCATTGGTGCACTCACCGCCACTTTAGCCACCTTAACTAACGGTTGTGCCTATCGTTACGATTTAGACCAAGGCAACTTCGTTGAACAAGAAGCAGTCAACAAGCTACGTCAAGGCATGACTGACGATCAGGTACGCTTTATTCTTGGCACTCCAATGCTCACCGATCCTTTAGATAACAGCCGTTGGTACTACACTCAGCTGCATCGTCAGGGTTGGAATGATCCAGAGATTAAGACCTTAATCGCTATTTTCCAAGGTCGTACCTTAGTAGATATCCATGGCGACTTTGAAAAACCAGCAGAGTTCAACTCTGGCGTAAATAGCGTACAGAAGATCTCCTCTGAGGACATGGTAATTGCGCCAGCCAATTCACAGTAGTATTTTCAATGCCTAAAAGCTAAGCATTACTACCGTAGATTAATTCTAAAAGTGCCTGCGTTAACGCGGGCATTTTTGTATGCTCACCATACTAACTAATCAAGCTATTACGCTCGCTTCAATCTGACGCTAAAAGTGGTATCTTTAGTCTGTTAGATGGATAACTCAGAGGGACGTTTCGATGAGATATGCAAAAATAACTCTTGCATCATGTGCATTACTCACCGCTAGCATGCTATTAAATGGCTGCTCTATCCGTGATGAAACCTCTGAGGAGATCATGGTTGAAGAACAAGGCGAAGAGATCGTTTTAAAAAAGCCTCGTACTAAGACTGAGTTCTTCATCCAAAAGTGTATCGAATGTGCGGCTGGCGATCTGACTTATCTTTATGAGATCGTTGAAACTTATAACAGCACCTTCACTAATACTACTGACTATCCGCACGGTGCATTTCTTTACCAAAGAATGAAGCCAACCCAAGCCTTTGAAAGCTGTGCTTTAAAAGCCTTGATTGAAGGCAACCGTATGCCTTACGACAACATCATCGTAAGGCCAAATAAGATCGCCCGTGTGGCTCGTTACTTCTACGCTTACAATCAGCCAACTCAAGGTGCATATTGGCTACAGCGTATCGTTAACATTCGTGGTGAGGTCAATGGCCTTGAAGTTGCTGGACGAGTCTTCATTCAAGACCCTCGTACTATCGGTATTGGCGTGCAACTCTTAGAGCAATCAGCCCGTCTTGGTAATCGTGCTGCAGGACAGATGCTCACTGGACTTATGACACCAGGATCACCGTATTACCAACAGCTGACAACAAATACTGCAAAGGACACTAATAGCTCTGCCTCTGCTCCTAATGCAGAAAAGGAACAAAAAGCTGACGACATCTCTGATATTAAGAATAATCTTGAAGCACTCATCAACGAACGCAAGAAGCAACGTGCCGCTAACGCCAAAGAAGCTAGCAATCTTATCTTGAGTAACCCACAAACAAGATCAGTAAACCAAGATCAAAACGCGCAACCACAAAGCAGCTCTGTCATCAATATCTTTGATACTGACAAGAGCCCTGCAAAGAAAGCTAAAGATAATACGGCTACAAAGTCTAAAGACTTTTCAGGTGCAACCATTACTAATGAATCTCAAGATGTAACTAATGCATCCAAAGAAAAAAGCTTACAGACCAAGAATAAAGCTGCAATTAGCAACAGCGCCCGCCAAGAACTCAATGGTTCATCAAGTGTGAGCGTTTCAACAGAGAATACAGCACCAACAGATGCTTCTGAGGCACAAGATAAGAACATGCCAGATGCAACTGGAAAGAACATGCCTGAGGCTAATGCATCTCAAGGTTACGCAATGCCAAATGTTCCATCTGAGGCTGTCACTGAGGATATTCTTAAGAGCAACGAAGCTGAGCTAAACATTCCATTAGAGTTCTATGAGAAAGCACCAAAGAATAACTCATCTGCTGATAGCAAAGGATCTCAAGCTATCACTCCAAAAGCAGATAAAGATATCAAAGAGGCCCATCAGCGACTGATTGAGCGTCATGAAGAGCGCCTTAAGCAAGCCAAAGAAAAAGCCGAAGCAGCAGCTGCAGCCATATCTAATCAGCAAGATAGCAACTAATGCTTCACTATCTCGCCTTCAATGAGCAGCACCACCCTCGTGCCACTATCTAGAGGCGAGATACATATTTATGTATTCTTAGCGCTTTAATAAGCCACCTCCATAAGCTCTTTATACTTAGCCACAGCCTCAAACGTCTAGGCGCATGCAATAGCTCTCTTTGCATTTACGCAAGGCTATAAGAAGCAGTCTGTTATCTAGCATTAAGCTCTACGAGAGCTGCCCATAAAACTATTTTTGCCCAAAACTCTACTATTTTGTCTTAATGTACTTGCAGATCTTGTCTTAATACTTGTTTGGATCTAAAGCGTGATGTACAACTGTATTTGTATACAGTGCTAAGCGGAATTGCGATGAGCTGGCGTACAATGTTAGGTCGGCCTCAATTTGTAATATCGAGGCGATTTTCGGCAAAACATGAGTGTATTTTTGTTGTCTAGATCAGTTGATCTAACTTAACAAGAACTTAATTTTTACCGCATATACTATGGCTTTTTAGAGCCAACGACACCCACTCAACTTAAAAAGTTAAGTTCCATTTTGCTAAAGCAAATCACTACAATCCTTTACACATACAACTTTTCAAAAGTTTAGTTGTAAACGATTCATCATTAGAAAAGTGATGCAACTTTAGATTGTGGCTCATGGTGTCTTATTTTTTTCATGTCTACAGGGATTGGTCATGTCAGAAGAAACTCAACTTGATTTGGTACCGAAGGAGCTATCTTGGTTATCCTTTAATGGCCGTGTGCTTCAAGAGGCTGCCGACCAATCTGTGCCACTCATTGAAAAGATTCGCTTCTTAGGTATCTACGCTAATAACCAAGACGAATACTTCAAGGTTCGTGTAGCTAACCTCAAGCGCCAGATCATCATTAACAAAGAGAATGGTTCTGGTCGTGAGAGTACTAAGCTGCTCAAGAGCGTACAGACTGTAGTTGGCTCCTATCAAAAAGAAGTTAACCGCATTTACCGTACTCTGGTTCAAGAGCTTGCCGACAACAAGATCTACTTAAGAGATGAGACTGAAGTTACCGAAAGCCAAAAGAGTTGGATTCGTAGCTACTTCCGTCGTCACGTGCTCAAGCACATCAATCCAATCATCTTCAATGAGCACATTGATCTAGTTAAGTTCATGCGCGATCAGTACACCTACCTGCTCGTACGCATGACTGGCAAAGATCATTCCTATGCCTTAATTGAGATTCCATCTGATGTAGTTCCTCGCTTTATCAGTATGCCTACTCAAGAAGGCGAAACTACCTTAATGTTCCTTGATAACGTAATTCGTATCTGCCTTGACGACATCTTCAAGAGCTTCTTTGATTACGATACCATCGAGGCCTACTCCATTAAGATGAACCGTGACTCCGAGTACGACCTGCTCTCTAATGTAGACATGTCCGTACTTGAGAACATGTCTAACTCCTTAAAGCAGCGTTTAAGCGCCATGCCAGTACGCTTTGCTTATGACAGAGCAATGCCTCCTGAGATGGTGTCTTTCATGACCGATGAGCTCCATCTGTCTGACATCGACTCTTGCATGGCTGGTAACCGTTACCATAACTTTAAGGACTTCTTATCCTTCCCAAGTGTGGGTCACTCTGAGGAGTTTGAATATCCATCATTAGCGCCAGTACGCTCAACTCAGTTTGACAGCTACATCAATGCTTTTGATGCTATTTCTGCAGGCGATATCCTGCTTTACTACCCATACTACTCATTTGAATACTTCACTGAGTTCTTACGTCAGGCTTCCTACGATCCAAAGGTTACCGCTATTCGTATCAACATCTACCGTGTTGCTCGCAATAGCCGCGTAATCGACTCACTTATCGATGCTGCTAATAACGGTAAGCGCGTCACCGTAGTGGTTGAGCTTAAGGCTCGCTTTGATGAGGCTAACAACATTAAGTGGGCATCTCACTTAACTGACGCTGGCGTTAAGGTTCTCTTCGGTCTGCCAACCTTAAAGATTCACTCTAAGCTGTGCTTAGTCACCCGTAAGGAAAATGGTAGAACCGTTCACTATGCTCACATTGGTACTGGTAACTTTAACGAGAAGACTGCCAAGATCTACACTGACTTTGCTCTGTTTACTCGTGATGATGCCCAGACTCGTGAGGTATTAAACGTCTTTGACTTTATTGAGTACCCATATACTCGTCCACGATTTGATAAGCTCTTAGTTTCTCCAATCAACGCTCGTCAACGCATTTACGCCATGATCGATCGTGAGATTGAGAATGCAAGCATGGGTCTGCCATCCTATATCAACCTCAAGGTTAATAACTTAGTTGATGACGGCCTGATTGCTCGTCTTTACAAGGCATCTCAGGCAGGCGTTAAGATCCGCGCTATCATCCGAGGAATGTGCTCACTGCGTCCAGGCATTGAGGGCTTATCTGAGAACATCTACATCACTTCTGTAGTTGACCGTTTCTTAGAGCACCCACGTGTCATGATCTTCTGCAACAACAATGATGAAGAGCTCTATATCTCATCAGCAGACTGGATGACCCGTAACCTCGATCACCGTATCGAGGTTGGTACCCCAGTATTAGATCCTGTACTGCGTGAACGCATCCGTACAATCTTCAAGATTCAAGAGAGCGATAATCAGAAGGCTCGTATTATCGATGCAGATCAGAAGAATGAGTACGTACCTTACACTCCTAATGCTCCAAAGATTCGCTCCCAAATCGAGATTCACAAGTACCTTGAGAATGTGGAGTTGAAGCTTACTGAAGCTTTAAAAGAGAAGCGCTCTAGCGATGCCATGAACGCTCAGTCAACTCAAAGCAAGTCTAGCTCCGCTCAAGCACAAAGCAGCGATGCATCAAAGAGCAAGTCAAGCAAGGCCGACAAGTCTGAAAAATCAGATAAGTCAGAAAAGACAGAGAAGGCTGACAAGGCAGAGAAGGCAGACAAGTCTGACTCCAAGAGCTCCAAAAGCGATGTAAAGCAGGATAAGTCCGATAAGACTGATGCCAAGTCCTCCAAGTCTGACAAATCAGACAAGAGTGACTCCAAAGGCAAAGCGTCAGGCAAAGGCAAAAACTCCTAAGCCATAAGCAACACAAATTAACGATTGATTACCCCTCAAATGCCCTGTCCTAAAAAGACCGGGCATTTTTTATACCCCGCATTCCACCAATCACACTCCTTCCTGTCCTTTAGAGCTTTAATGATGGGCGCTTTGACTTACTTGCTGCTTTAGCAGGCTTTTTGCTATTGAAAGTTGCATCTTTGTAGTCGAGCAAGATCGCAGTTGCCTCATGAGCGTTTTTATTGCTTGCATGCTCAATAAACTTATCGAGGCTTCTTTTGCTTTTGACTAAGCCATGTCTGAGCGCGGAGGCTAAAAACTTTATATTGCCGCGATCAATGGCGATCTCGAGAAGATCAGCGCGGTCAGCTGCCTTGATCTCGATATAGCTTAATAGATCGCTAAGAGCGCTCTCATCTGTTTTAAGAATAGAAAGCAACATTCCTAGATTGATCCTTAAACTACCTCCCTCTTCTTGCTGTGCTTTAGCTAAGGTCACGATGCTCTTTGGGTCGATCTCAATTGCTTGAAAGAGGAGCTCTTTTAGGTCTTTAGCATATTGCCCATAGCGAGAAGCGCTAAAGATGGTGCTAAGTGATGCGCCTTTACCTTTTAGGTATGTAGCAATCTTGCTCTCTCCTGAGAGTAAGGCATAAATGTACATACGATCTACTGGCTCCACATAGGCATGTGAGCTTGTAAATTCTCGGATAATGCCTCGGTTAAATAAAAGTTCAATGCACTCTATGCGTTCTTCTTCACTCAAAGGTGTATAGCCTCGGATTTCAGCATTATCTGCTATGTACAAATGAGTGTTGATGGCAATATCAAACCTAAGTGAGCTGACAACCCAAAGATAATTAAGGCCTGCAATAAACTCTTGCAAAGGGCTATGGAGGAATTTATTTTTGGGTGCTTTACAAAAGTTGTGGTTTTCTAACAAGCATCTTACCTTTTGTACGCCACCATAACGGCACGCCAAAGCTAAGGCCTGACCTCCCGAGTAGCGATTTTGAACCCAAACATCCTCAAAAAGACCATGAAAGTCAAAGTTAGTTGCAAGTGCACTTTGAACATCCTCTAGGCTGCCTCTTAAGATCGCCTCATAAAGATATACTGAAGAGCTAAAACCTTTTTTAGGCAGCATCATAGGCATGCTACTAGAATCCCATATCTGCTCATAAAAGTCTTTAACAATCTTAAGGCTAGGGTTCTTCGCCGCGAGTGGGTATATATAAACCTCATCTAAAAGCAAACGTTTGATGCAATCTCTCTTATGCCATTGATCATACAGCTCAGGTTCAAAAAGGTAACCCATAGCTGCGCTGCTCGCGAATTTGTCATTATCCATAAGCTCTTCTTGAAGCATAGGAAAACAACAAATCAAATTATCTATCTTGAGTTGCCGTTTCTCATTCGAGCTTCTTGAAAAGTACAACTCAAGGTTAGGGGCATACAAGATCACCAGTTGGCTTGGTAGTAAGCACAGCTGCTCTAAAATTTTGTCTCTTAAAAACGTCTCTAAGCTAATTACTTTAAACTTAGCATAGTGCTTGGCTAATGCAATATTAGGGTTGATTGTGGTTAACTGCCTAGGCAGCACCACCTCATCGACATTTTTAGACGGTACACTTAATAAGCAGCTTAAGTCTTCACTATAGAGTAAGCCATCGACATCTCTATAGATAGGGTTGCCTTGATGAACTGAATAGCGCTCGAGATTTGGCAGTCTGAGACCATCAAATAAGCCATAGGTATCTAAGCTATTTGTATTAGATTCGAATAATACCGCAATGTGGCTAGGGATATAGTTATCGATATCAGACTTTATATAGATATTCGTAATAGTCTGAGTCTCATTATTGAAAATGAAGTAATTATCGTCCTTGTTTGCCTTTTCAAATCCTAAAAAGCTCTGCGGCAGATAGATAGATTTAATAGCTGCTGCATTCGAAAAAGTGCAATCTCTAGAAATGAACTTAACGCCCTCAGGGATCACAAGATCTTCATCATTGCCCAAACATGCAAGCAGTCGCCCATCTTCAATCTCAAAATCCATCTGCAACCTACACAATTTGCTCTATCACGCCAAATAACACTATTTGCTGCACAATGATCGCCAATAGTCAAAATCTCGCTTACTAAAGATCTAGGTTTTAAAGCCTAGACTGTAAAGTTTTGCGCCTCTTCAATAAGCTCAAGCTCTCGGTAATCATTAGCTGTAATGACATTAGCAAAGTCTAGGATCGTGCTTGTCACACTCTTACATTGTAAGCTGCTAGCAACATTTGTGTCTATCGGCATCACTACATTGGACAGCGCGAGCACTAAGGTTGTAATTTCGTAAAGCTCAAGCTGCTTAAACTTCTTGATTAAAGACTCACCTAAGCGCTCTTGTAAGATGTCAGTTTTGCAGTTAAAGAGGCCCAATACTTCTCAAAAACCTGATAAGTATGCCATTTAGGCAGCTACTAGTATCTACGTGAATGTGGATAAACTAATCGGCTATGCCCTACTTTGCTACCCTCTATGATCTGGCATCTTCTTAAATCTGTTTTGCAGTTGAAAGGACCCAATACAGCCTCAGAAGCTGATAAGTATGGCATTTAATGAGCTACTTGTTTCTACGTGAATGTGGATAAACTAATCTGGCTATGCCCTACTTTGCTGTCGCCTATGGTCCCTAGCTGCAGTTAAAATCTGTTTTGCAGTTAAAGAGGCCCAATACTGCTCAAAAGCCTGATAAGTACGCCGTTTCTGGAGCTACTTGTTTCTACGTGAATGTGGATAAACTAATCTGGCTATGCCCTACTTTGCTGTCGCCTATGGTCCCTAGCTGCAGTTAAAATCTGTTTTGCAGTTAAAGAGGCCCAATACTGCTCAAAAGCCTGATAAGTACGCCGTTTCTGGAGCTACTTGTTTCTACGTGAATGTGGATAAACTAATCGGCTATGCCCTACTTTGCTACCCTCTATGATCTGGCATCTTCTAAAATCTGTTTTGCAGTTAAAGAGGCCAAATACTGCTCAAAAACCAGATAAGAATGGCGTTTGATAAGCTACTGATTTCTACGTGAATGTGGATAAACTAATCGGCTATGCCCTACTTTGCTACCCTCTATGATCTGGCATCTTCTAAAATCTGTTTTGCAGTTAAAGAGGCCAAATACTGCTCAAAAACCAGATAAGAATGGCGTTTGATAAGCTACTGATTTCTACGTGAATGTGGATAAACTAATCGGCTATGCCCTACTTTGCTGTCGCCTATGGGCCATAGCTGCAGTTAAAATCTGTTTTGCAGTTAAAGAGGCCCAATACTGCTGCAAAACCTGATAAGAATGGCGTTTGATGAGCTACTTAATTCTACGTGAATGTGGATAAACAAATTGGTTGTTGGGTAATTACACAGCATTGCTATCAGACATAATGGTGATCTGGCTGTGCAAGCGATTATCGTCTATGGTTGAGTGAGACAGATGGGATACATTAAGCTATTATATCTATCCTGATCGTATCAACTGCTAAGGCTTTCTGTGCATGGTTAGCTTAAGCGGTTGTGCGTGGCTGTATTTTTGTTTAGTTGTTAACTGTTCCTGGGGTTATTATGCTGCACTTTCTTGGTCCTAATACGGTTGTGAGTGTACTTGTAGTAGTACTTGCCGTAGCCTGCGCCATTCTCTATGCCAAGGTCTTAGCCTTACGTGTTAAGTCACGCCATAACCCTGAGCTTGTTGAGATCACCACCAAATCTGAGCAGCTTGCTAAAGAAAAAGAGTTCTTACAAGCTGAGCTAGATAAGCTTAAAACAAACTTTGAAGAGCTCTCTAAAAGCGCACAAGAAAAGGAAGTTAACCTAAGTTCCACTACCGCTGATCTCAAGGCCAAGATGGAAGCTCTTAGCGCTAAGATCGAAGAGCGCGAGAACTATATTCAAAAGCTTAGCTCTGACCATGAAAACGAAGTTGCAGCTTTAAAGAAGAAAGCTGAGGATGAGCTCAATCAGGTCAAAACTGAGTCACGTGAGCTCCTTGAGAAAACCAAGAGTGAAAATGCAGCACTCTTAGAAAAAACTAAGAGTGAAAGTACTGCTCTTTTAGAGAAGACTAAGAGCGAAAGCAGCGCTTTGCTTGAGAAGACCAAAGAAGAGGATAAGGCCTTACTGCAGGCAACTAAAGAAGAGGCTCAATCTCAGCTTGAACAGCTTAAGCAAGAGGCTAATGAGACTAATCGTAAGCTTAGTGAAGAACATGAAAAGACCATTAAGAAGCTCAGTGAAGATCACGACAAGACTTTAAAGAAGCTTGAGGAGCAAGCAAAGGCTAGCTTAGAAGATTGCAAAGAGGTGCATAAAAAGACCTTAGCAGATCTCAAGAACGCTCATGAAGAGCTCTTAAACAACACCATTAGCAGCTCTAAGCAAACTATCGATAAACTTGAAAAAGACAATCGCGATCTCAAGCAAAAGCTTGAAGATATGTCCAACACTCTTTCAGAAAAGATCTCAAAAGTGGCCTCTCTTACTAGCGAGGTGACTACGCTTAAGACTATTCAAGAGAACGAAGAAAAGCGTATTGCTGAAAACAATAAAAACTTAGAAAACCGCCTTAATAACTTAGGTGAAAAGCTCTTAAAAGAAAGATCAGAGTCCTTGCAGTCTGCTAACAAAGAGCATATGCAGATCATTGTTAATCCTCTGCAAAAAGAGCTGGCTACATTTAGAGAGCTTATCAACGCTACACAAAAGACCAGTTCTGAGCAGGCTGGCCAGCTTAAAAATGAGCTTAAGAATCTGCAGCAAGCCCAGGTTACTTTAGAACAGCAGGCTCACAACCTGACTAATGCCTTAATGCAAGGCGCTAAGACTCAGGGCATGTGGGGTGAGCTGCGTTTAGAGAAAGTTTTAGAGGCCGCAGGCTTAGTTAAAAACGAAACCTACGTACGTGAGCTTGCCTCAACAAATGAGGAGGGTGAACGAGGACGTGTCGATGTGCTTGTGCAACTGCCACAAAACCAAGGCATTATTATTGACTCTAAGTGCTCTTTAAGCGCCTATACACAGTACATTGCAGCTGAAAACGAAGGTGATGAGGATGCGGCTAATGATGCTCTTAAGCGTCATATTACATCTGTGTATAACCATATTGCTGAGCTTAAAAATAAGGATTATCCATCCTATGGCGAGTTTGGCAGTCCAAACTTTGTCTTTATGTTTGTGCCTATCGATCAGGCCTTAACCATTGCCTTGAAGAATGATCCAACTATGTATGACAAAGCTCAAAGCGATAACGTCTACCTAGTATCACCTTCAACATTATTCCCTGCGCTGCGTATTGTGGCTAATTTATGGAATTTAGCTCATCAAGGCGACAAGTTTAAGCAATTATCTAAGAGCGCTGATGCTATCTACCGCAAATGCGACAAGGTCTGTAGAGACTTTGAAAAGATTAAGCAGATCCGTGACAATTTCAATAAGCAAATTGATGCGGTCAATACCTCCTTATGTGAAGGTCGCGGTAACTTACGTAGATTACTTGAGGTCTTCTCTTACGATGCACCTAATCTTACTGAGCAGGCATTTAAGAACTATGAGCATGAGCTTGGCATTGGCATGCAAGATGACAGTGTCAAAGCCATTGAATGCTCTATCAAGCCGCTTAAAACCATTACCTTAGCAGATGACTCTACAATCTCTGATGATCCTAACAGTAAGATCAGTGATCCTCAGAGCGCAGTAGCTAATGAAACTGATGTACCTTTATTTGATGAGCCACAATTAGCTGCTGCAAAGGACGCTAATGCATCCATGATCTCTGTTGAGGTTGAGGGCAAAGAGTTAGATATTGGCTCTGTTGAGGCTAATTCATCTGAAGATCTTAATGAGGATGATGCTGACGATAAGCAGCACCCGCTCCATGGTACAGACTAAATAAGGTCGGCATGGCTAACAAGCATCTCGTAACTAAAGATCACAGTCGCTGCGATCTTTAGTTTGAGTTGAAAAAGAGACTGTTCACATGGCAAATGGCTTAAGCTCATTCCTCAACCTTCCAAGTTGGGATGGTCATAATCTTGAGGTCGAAAAGATCTCTAGGCTTTATGACACAACCACAACTACCTACAAGTTTTGGTGGGGCTTATCTTTATTGGATGTTGTAGAACAAGGCCGTGCTTCTGTCTCGCTTAATGAACTGATTGTCATGATGCTGTCTAAGGCCTATCCGCCTTACAAGACCTTTCACTTTTCCTTTGGCTTGCAGGATGTTCTGCCAGCCCGCATCGACACATTAGAACGTATCTTTGAAAGTCATCTGCCTAAGCTATGCAAGAGCCTTGAGATCTCAACTCATCTAAATGGTATGCCGTGCTCTCTAGAGGACTTGTTTAAGCTAGATAGTCTGTGCGATTGGCTGCTACCAATTACCTGTATCTCTGGCAAAAAGAATCTTAATAAGCTCAATAACTACTATCATCAGCTTTTAAGCCACACAGCATCTACAAAAGGATCACGCCTACGTATTTATCTACCAGCCAATCCTGCCGATACCAATGCAAGCACGCTCAAGCTTGAGCAGCCACTAACGACAGTCATGAGCGATGAGGCTCATGATCTCATGGAGATCTTCTTATCTGAGCTTAATGACTTTTGTGGCGATCTTCTTAAACTGAGCATTTATGTCCCTGATCGCTTTCTCTCTCCATGGAATGGCAATGCTAAGGCATCAGATCTGAGCAACAATGCCCCATACTGCATTATGGCAGCTGGCAGTGAGCTACTCGATGCTATTGAAAGTTCGCGCGATAGCTTAGCTACTAAGACCGCGACATCATCGATCGTAACTGACGTATCGAGCATAAATGCCTTAACTAGCCATGCTGATGAGTTACTGTCATGCCTCAAAGGCATGCTCCCCCAAAATGCATTTAGGAAGCTTAATCTAGTAGTCTTTAATCCATTGTATGGCGGCTACTTTAGAGCCAATATCATGGTGCTAAGAGCCTTTAGCTACCATCGTTTAGCCGAGTATATGGAAAAGCACAATCGTCTGATGCCGGCCATTGTCTCTAAGCTGTACGCCCCTGAAGAAGAGCGTAATAGCCTGAAAGTGCAACATAAGTACTTTGCAACCTACTTACAAGAACAAGGGCCTTTACGTTCTATCTACGATGATGTGCACTTTAAGGAGCATGATCGCTTTGCACTAGACCACTTCTTGCCATGGTCTTTTGTTCACCATGACATGATTTGGAACCTCACACCGCTTGATGACTCAGCTAATAGCTCTAAGAGCAATAATCTTCCACCGCTTGAGTGCATTGAGCGATTAGCAAAGCAACATCAAGAGCTCCTTAGATTCCACTTTAACCGCGCCAATAGCGAAAATGATTCACCAGAGGCAGATGATAAGTCTGATGGTGGAGCCATGCTTATAGCTTCAGACAATCACCTCGGCCCAGACTTTAAACTTATCGTGGATCACTACCTTGAGATCAGTCACGGAAAATCTATCCATGATCTTACTAAGCTTAGTGACTCAGACTTCTGCGATCTTATCGGCAACGAAATTCGTCCATCCTATCAAGTTGCCATCAATCAGGGATTTAGCCGCTGGAACACAACCATCATCTAGATCTTACGGCCACAAAAAAAGCCGCCTAATGGCGGCCTTGTGAGGAAAGGTATGTTCCTTTATGTTGCTAGGCTTTTCCCCTTTGTGCTCAGGAGATTTAGGAACAAGGAGGCAAGGCCTCCTTCAAGGCGCTGAACAAGATATGTACCTAATCAACTAGCGCAGCGTATATATCCTTACACCTTCTCAACTACAGGTGCAGCCTCAATGCAAACATCCATACGCTTACGTACTGGGCTAGGAACTACACCCTTGAGAGCAAATACCTCTAAGAGAGCTGCAGCATCGTGGTTTTGACGGAAAGCAAGCTCCATTGGGAATAAGAGTACTAACTCAAAGAAGCGTACTAAAGAGTTATCTGAAAGAGCTACCTCTTGTACGTTCTTATCATAAGCGCCTAATGCTGTGAGCATACCGCCAGTGAAGTCAGTGGAGGAATGTAAAGTACGGTTTTGGTTGAAGGTGTAACCAAAGCCTACGAACTCATCAGTAGTTAAGATGTAGTTAATGAGCTCACATAAGGTGTTGATTGGCCATAAGTTGTAGCTCTCAGAGTTTGAAAACTCCCACTCTTTTGGCAGACAGATAGCAAGCTCAATACGGCTGTTAGTAAGCTCATCAACACCAGCTGGTACATTTAACTTTCTGCCTGATACACCCTTGGTGATAATGAGGTTAAATGGGTGCTCTTCAGTTGGAGCAATGTTTAACAGCTCATAGCGATCAGTCTTGAATAAGATCTTGTAGGTACCGAAGTTCTTTTTGATGTGCTCATCAATAATAGCCTCGTCCTGCTTGCTAAGAGAGATCTCATGATTGTCTGGATCTAAGGTCTTGCACAGGGTAAGCATACGCTGAATAGTAGGCAGCAGCTTGTCCTCGCTGCCAAACTTAATAAAGCGCAGAGCACGCTCAAAACGCATTTGAGCATCGGCACTTAAACCAAGCTTAAACAGAGCATAGCCCTTGTAGAACAGATAGGTTGAGTGCTCCTTGCCATCACCAGCGAAGCGATCTAACAGAGCGTTGGCGTTCATGTAGAGATCTTCAGCAGAGCCTGCTAAACCTACAGCCTCAGCTGATGAGCTTTCGATAGCATTGCCAGCATTGATATAGGCACGTGCAAGTTCTAAGGCAAGCTCGTAATCGATATCATCAAGTAAAGGCTCAAGCAGATCCATAATGCCTGCATAAGCATCTGCCTCATACAGCTCCTTTACCTTTTGTAACATCTGAGCTTTTGCTGCCTGCTCCATGTCTCAATCTCCTATAAACCAAAATCCTAACGTCCCAAAATATCGGGCCATAAGCTAAGCAAACTTAAGAAAGTTTGCTGCAACTTAAGTCATAAGGCACTGCAGTTATTCTGCAGTGATCTTAAGTGCGTGCCTATTGTAGCCTATTGCAGCTGCGTATTTGCCTCAAATGACTAAAGCTTTGCAAATACTTGAGATATTTGCAATTTAACCAAGGCAACCCAAAAGCACTCCAACCATCAGGCACCACTTGCCTAAAGACTAAAAAACAACGCCCAGCAAGGAGAAATCCTTCTGGGCGTTTTGTTAAATTTAATCCGTTACGATGGCATTAACTACGCCAGCGCAAAATCTTTGGCATAAAACGAGGTACGTTTTGACAGTACTCTTCAAACTCCTCAGGGAAGTCTTTGCGCAGACGTGGCTCATCTAAGAAGATGGCAAAGCAATATGCAAATACCACGATAAAGAGCGGCAGCACTAAGGTGGCTAAAGAATTTAAGGCACAAGATAAGCCCATGAAGTATAAGAATACGCCTAAGTGCATTGGGTTACGGCAAATACCATAAGGACCAGTGGTAACTAAGTGCTTAGTCTCGGTCATCATCTTGATGTTGCCAAAGTTACCTGCAGCACCCTTACCTTTAACTACGAGAGCATAGTTTGACCAAATCGCAAAGAAAAGACCGACAGCTGAGGTAAGGCCGCCTAAGATGTAAGTAGAGGCATCCTCAGGTAAGAAAGTCATTGGCCACTGCACAGAAATAAAATACATCACTGCAGGAGCCACTACGATAAATCCAAAGAATCCTAAGAAATAAAAGATCTTATCTTTAACGCTTAATACCATTGCTTAAACCACTATTAGGAACATAGAGAACAACAACTAAGCTCATACAAACACTGCTGCGGCTAGTTCCACAAGCAATAGCTAGTGGCTTGGCACTAAGGGAGAGTTATACCCTCAATAAGCATGAACTCATAAATTTGTACACAGATATACATGTACAAACGCTTAGAGCCTCAAGATCAAACAAAGCGATCTCAAGCCCTTACACAAGGCTGGCATCACCAAGGTTAGGCACAACCTTGGGCACAAGTGTAACAGCTAGCAAAAGAGTTGGCTGCATAAATGATAAAGCCCCGCATGTGCGAGGCTCCATAGATCACAAAACTGAGTTTTTTAGTAAGCATCTGAGGGCTAATTGCCTCAATACGGCGCACCAATTTGTGCCTTTGACGCTCATTTAGCTCCTAGACAGTGTCACTGTTGCTACTGCCTAAGAGGCTAGATTTATAACTTAGCCTAATGGCTCTGTTAATCGCTCTTAGCGCTTAGGCTAATAGAGCTGTTAATTGCCTTTAGCGCTTTGACTAATAGAGCTGTTAATTGCTCTTAGCGCTTTGACTCTTGTTCAGCCTGTTCAAGCAAGTTAGCTAGAACATGGATTGGGTGGTTAGCACGCTTGTGCTCCATACGATGAACTTGTGAGCGACAAGAGAAGCCAGTGATTAAGCACTGAGCAAAGTCACGTTCACGAATCTTTGCCTGCCAGTTTTGCTCGTAAACGGTACGAGTCTCATCTAAATTGTCTTTCATATGACCAAAGAGACCAGCCATACCGCAGCAAGCTACAGACACTGGCATAAGGCGCAGCTTGAAGTGAGCTAAGATCTGTTGCCACATCTGTACTGACAGAGGTACTAAAGCTTGCTCAGTACAGTGACAGAACAGATAGAAGTCCTCAGTGTAATCGCAAGATGCAATCACATCCTCATTAACAGCACCTGAAGACACCTCTTGCTCTGGAGTCTTTCTGCGCACAATGGCCTCAAGTGCGTTTTTGATCTTGGCCTCTTTAGCTAAGAATTTCTCGCTAGCTAAAGCCTGCTTTAACCACTCCTCTGGCAGCATCACGTTGAAGTCAGGGCAGTTTGGTATGAGGGACTTGTACTCATCGCGATAACAAATGGTCAGCGCTGGATCAAAGCCCACTAAAGTTAAGCCCTTGGCATTGAGGCGTGCTAAACGCTCAGCCTGCGGACGAGCCTTGCGAATAAAGGCTGCACGCGCACCACGGATCACTAAGAGCTTACCATTGGTATATGGCTTTAAGATCGCCACTTTAAAACCCATGGAGCGAACTAACTTAGCTAAATCAATCAGGCCATCAGCCTCATAACTTGCAGTAAAGGCATTAGAGACAACGATGACATCATAATGAGCGGCACGCTCCTCTGCCTCTTTGGCTGTTAACACCTGAATTTTGGCATCTTGAGCCTGCTGATGTAAGGTACGCTCATTGAACTTAGGCAGATCAACAAACTTAAAGATGTTCTCAACTAACAGCTTGCTTAAGGAGTTTTGCAGTAATGCATTAGACAAACGAGGTACGCGAGCCATTAATGGATTGGTACGCTCAGCATTCATGCATAAGAAGTCCATAGAAGGACGTAAATAGCGGCTGTAGTAGAAGTTTAAGAAACGTGAGTTAAGCTCAGCTGAGTTTACGTGAGCTGGGCATTGGGTCTTACAGGACTTGCATGATAAGCAAGTAGCCACATGACCTAAGTACTCGTGATTAAAGTCCTCACGCTCAAAGAGAGTGTTGTAAGTACGCTCAAAAAGGTTGCCTACATAAGAGACAGCTGCCACACAAGACTCTTTAAAAGTACGCTCACGAGAGGCCTCGATTGTGAGTTTTTCCTCAGCTGCATTAATATCCACACCACGCTCAGTCATTAAACGCAGCCACTCACGCATTAAGCCTGAATAGCCCTTTGGAGACTTGACGTGATCTTTGCTATAACGATAGCTTGGACACATTAAAGAGGCTGTTGAGTAGCTAAAGCATTGGCCATTACCATTACAGTTCATAGCACCATCAAAACTATCGCGTACTCGAATATCAATAGTTCTGTCGAGATCGCCACGCATAGGATCATCAACTGCAACTAACTTGTCAGTCTCGTTACCAAAAGGCACGCAGATCTTACCTGGGTTGAGACGATTGTCCTTATCAAAGGCAGCCTTAACTTTACGGGCTAATGGATAGAGCTCACCAAAGAACACTTCACCATAGCATGAGCGGTAACCACGACCATGCTCACCCCACATCTGACCGCCATATTTCTTAACTAACTCGACGACACCATCTGAGATCTTAACTAGCTTCTCGCGATCCTCATCGGTGGTGAGATCTAAGGCAGGACGTACATGCATAAGTCCAGTATCAACGTGACCAAACATGCCGTAAGTTACGTTCATGCCATCAAGCAGAGCTCTAAACTCCAAGATATAATCAGCTAAGTTCTCTGGAGGAACGACGGTATCCTCGGTAAAGGCTACTAACTTCTTAGCACCTGCAGCTGAACCTAATAGACCTACAGCTTTCTTACGCATACCGTAAACAGCTGCAATGCCCTCCTTAGTTTCAACAATGCAAGCACCTAAAATACCCATCTGACGCTTTTGAGACTGCTTAATAGTCTGATCGTAAAGCTTGAGCATGAAGGCCTTAACCTTCTCAGTGTCCATGCCATTAAATTCGACAATGTTGACACCAGAGATCTCAGCTCCCTCTACATCAGTAATGTAATCTTTAACTGAGAGCCATACAGGATCCTTTTTAGCAAGGTTAAGTACCTTAGAATCTACAGTCTCAACTGAGAATACGCCAGCCTTGATTAAGGCATTAGCATGGCGCAGCGCAGAGTCGAAATTCTCATACTTAACCACACATAAAGCACGATAAGTAGGCTTAACTGTTAAGTCTAATTTAGCTCCGACTACAGTACATAAAGTACCTTCAGCACCGCAGACTAAACGGCACAGATTTAAAGTATCGCTCTTAGGATCATAGGCATGATCGAGATCATAGCCAGTTAAGAAGCGGTTTAGCTTAGGAAAATGCTGCTTAATAGCTGCAGCATTGTCTTTAACCAAGGAATAGACAGTACGATAGATCTCACCTTCAAGATTCTTAAGGGCAAGCTTTGCTTTAAGCTCATCGCCACTTACTGGCTTAAACAGCGCAGTAGAGCCATCTTCAAGAACAACATCCACCTCTAAAATATGCTCAGAGGTACGACCGTAAACTAATGAGCCTTGGCCTGCCGCATCGTTTGAGAGCATGCCGCCAATGGTGGCACGTGAAGAGGTAGACAGCTCAGGTGAGAAGAATAAGTTCTCTTTAGCAGTTAACTCATTGAGCTCATCTTTAATCACGCCTGGCTGAACGTAGATAGAACGCTCTTGTGGGTTAAAATCCCATACCTTCTTCATATGACGTGACATATCAATCACGATACCATCAGAAAGTGATTGACCATTAGTTCCAGTACCACCACCACGTGGAGCAAACTTCACGCTCTTAAACTCAGAGCGTGAGGCTAATTTGAAGATCTCAACTACATCTTCTTTGCTCTTTGGGAATAACACTGCCTGAGGCATACGCTGATAGACAGAGTTATCGGTAGCAACTAATAATCTTGCTGCATAACGGTCTTCAATCTCGCCTGAAAAGTTGCTTGAAGTCAGTGCCTCGAGAAACTTCACGTATGCTGTCTCAATCTTTCTAAGATTGTAAATACGAGGAACCATAACCGTCACTTGCATAACTCCCGTGTGATAGTAAATGCACAGATCCTAAATTCTGTTGCATGGCAAAAAGTGAAACTAAAACTGTCTAGACTGTCTAACGACAAAAAATGAGCCTCAATGATAAGCCAAAGCGCATCTCTAGGCAAAACTAATCAAGTTTTCAAAAGCTAGGCAACAGCCGCCCAACAATTTTTTTAAAACCACCACAAACCGCCCTATTGCCATGTTCCAAACCGATACATATCGGCCTCATAACCTTACAAAAAACCGCATCTAAAGTGAAATTTTCTATCCATTTAACCATCTCAGAGCACTATGCGGCCAAATGGGGCATCAAAAAGTTAAGCCAATGAATGGATACAAAACAGCTTTGTAGAGTTTAGGGAACATCCGATCAACAAATATACTTTCTAAAAGCAGAAAACCCCCGTTTGACAACTCAAACGAGGGCTTAGTACGTGCTTTGTACTCAACCTAGCTAAGCTCACCAAAATAGCAGTCATCAATCAGACTGCTAAATTTGGAATAATAACCACGGAATTACTTAGCTTGGTTAAGACATTATGCTTGGAATCTAGCGTGGCTGAACTGCACCATTTGGAGCAAAGCCCTGCACGGCATTAGCTGGAGCAGGAGCTGCAGTACCATTGAGTGGAGTAATGCGCTTTACGTCGATAGAGGTGGATAAGAAGTCCTTATCAACTTCACCAACTAACTCGATTGGCATGTCCTTGGAAACGTAAGACCAGTCGTAATCGTCATCTAACTCAACTTCGATAGTACCAGTGCTGTCAGCAAAGAGGTAACGCTCGTGACCTAAGTAGTTAACTAAAGCACCACGTAAAGTTACAAGCTGATCGTCATAAGCGTTGCGATCTACGTCTGCAACAGTGTTTACTGCAGGAGTGTTGAAGCCAGATGGACCACCCATAGCAAAAGCAGCTGGAGTGGATAAAACGGATAATGCTGCAACTGCGGCTAAAACTTTTAAAGTCTTCATAAGAATCACCCATGTTGGTCTAGTTTGTTAGACCATAAGATTTTGTACTTGTCTTTGCATGCCTACGGATTACGACTTATCAGAGTCAAGAGACAGTAATGCAATATCATTAACAAGAGACTCACGGCTCTTACAAGTCTAGGCTTAAGATTGCAAAGGCAAAAGCTATTTAAGCTTTAAATAAAGAAACCTGGCATCCTTGTGCTTAAAGTTAAATTTTAAGCGTGGTGACGCTAACCACTTAAGCTAAGATGGAAGTCATCTTAGATAAAAGCATAGTGCAGCATTTGCGCCCTACGTTTGTTTGCAAATCTAGCCTTAAGCTTTCAACATGACCATGCCTAAGGCTAGTTTTTCAGTGCTGAAACCTAAGTTATTACTTAGCTAAAACGGCGTCGTCTACGTCAATCTTAACGTTGCCGTGCTCGCGATCTAACTCACCGAATACAGTGATAAGAGCGCCCTTCTGGAGGTGACCCCAGTTGCGATCGTCGTCGAGCTGGATGAGGATACGACCAGTGTCATCGGTAAGCTCGTAGTTCTCACCACCTAAGAAGTTGGTTAAGCGGCCAGTTACAGATACACGCTGCTCATCAGTACCTGACTGAACTAACTGAGCGATGGTGTTGGTTGGAGCAGATGGAGCGCCAAAACCTGCTGGAGCGGCTGGGTTGCCTGCGTTCTCAAAACCTGCTGGTGCCTGAGCTGCAAAAGCAGCTGAAGAGGCTAACACGAGAGCAGAAGCGGCGGCGATAACTGATAACTTAGTCATGATTTCAATCCTCACTTGAAAATACTTAGGAGTAGTAACTTTAGCCACGAACTGAGTGCAAAATGTATTTGCAAGTGACAACAACAACTGTCTTTAATAAGCTCAACTTTATTCCTTTGTGAGCTTCAGCTCGGTGCGTTACCTTGTATGAGTTCATTAAAAACTATTGTTCTTAGCTGAAACTTAGTAGCACCTATATTTATGCAAACATCTGTCAGATCTTAGAGAATAAGATCGCCACAAACATTGATTTCATCGGGCTTCAAGGAGGTTAAAAATTTTTTTAATTTTTTTGTTCCAATCTGTTACAAAGCCTTATTTTATCTAAGTTTCCGCTAAATCTTAGCTAAGTCAAAACTAAGAAAACACCCTCAATTATCGCTAAAACCTGATCCCATCTGCATTGGCGTAAAATTGCGCAATTACGCCATCAAAAACGTCGCCAAATGCATCACACTTTTAAGCTTAGTAAGACAAAAACTCCACCATTTTGCACAGATTAAACTTAGCAAACAAAAGTGTAATCACCCCATGCAAGATCTTAAGATCAGAACAATAACCGCATCTGATAACAGTTATGAAAAGAAAACTGTGAGCAAGAACATAGGCTCTATCTAATGATAATTACAAATCTGGCGCATATTGCTATATTGAGTAATACACGGCGTAGTGTGCGCATTTAAGCTGCGTCCTTTACTCACTTAGAGTTAAAGGCCAACACGATTAACTTTGCTTATGAAAAACATTTTTGCTTATGCTCAAGTTCCTAAGCATATGCACAAATATTCTAAGCATATACAAAAGTTTTCTGAGCATATGCCCATGCACCATGCCTAGCACCATCATATGCCTGTCTGTAAAATTCATTATCCTAGATACATTGATTGTGCTAATATCGCTATGGTGATACACCGCAAGATCTCAAGCATCTTGTTTTTATCATCAGTGCACACAGCATCATCGATAAGTTATTGAGGATGCTTTTTGTCAACAAAGGTAGCAGTGCTCAACTTTTAAAGAGAGACGTGATTTATGAAGAGAGACGACAATCCAACTAAGACATTCCACTCTCAAAAGCCATTACTCTTTATCACTGGAGCTTTAACCATTGCGGTTATCGTAATGGCAGTGCAACTTGTGTTCTTAACTTTACAAGTTGCAGATCAAAAAGAGTCACTGAACAACTCTTCAAGTGCAACTGATGTACGTAGCCTGCAGACCAAGGTAACCAATCTTAACAACACCTTGATTGAGTACTATCGCGAGCTTGAAGGCGTGCGTAACAACTTAAACCGTGTATCTGCTGAATTCCATGGCGTACAGGGCGTAGTTGGCAAGACCGATCAGGACTACAGATTCCTGCAGCAAGAGCTGAGCAACTTTGATAATCGTATTGCTGTGCTCGAGCGTAATAACGAAAACACTCGTTACATCCTGCAAAGTATCGAACGCACCTTACAAAGTGGTCGCTAAGCAAACATAGCCACAAGCTCATCGCTTCTAGCGCTAATTGCAATTGCACCTATTTTCATCGAACAAGCCTGCCTCGTGCAGGCTTGTTTGCTTTTAGCGTCATGCAGGATTGTTTCTTTTAGCCCAACCCAAAATCATCACTTTCCACAGCATCAACCACATAAACAGCTAAAATTGTACTGCTGTTAACTGCTCCAAAAGTACTAAGCCAAAAGTATCGTACAAACAAGCCTTAATACCCGCCAGATAATAAGCGCATCCTCTAGCGCTCAACAACACTGATCACTGCCAAAGGCTGCATGCAAGCCGTAGTACATCATAAACAGTTAGCCAAAGCTAACCAGTGGTGTACAAAAAGCAAACTAAGGCGATAGCGCGATGCTAAAAAGGATTCTTATGTCAGGAAATGGAGCTTTGAATGGGCCTATGAGGCCTAAAGGGGAGTGTTGTAGTGAGCTTTTTACAGGGCCCAGAAACAACAAAACACCCTGATGGGTGTTGGAGAAGTGGTAGCTATGACTGGAATTGAACCAGTGACCTCA
>NZ_AXWV01000042.1 GCF_000482845.1 Anaerobiospirillum succiniciproducens DSM 6400 | reverse complement strand
GAGCTCATTACCGCTCAGCGTAACTATCAGGCTAATGCACAGTCTCTGCAGACTCAGAACACTGTAATGGATAGCATCCTGAATATCCGTTAATAATAAGCTTTCATTTCCAACATGACTTCACGCCGGGCCCTGCCCGGCGTTTTTATTTGAGCTTGACAAAAGTCGCTGGGTTTTATGATTTTTCAGGACGCAAGAAAGATGATCATGCAAAATGACTTAGATCTGCTTTGTGGTAGATGGGATTCGTTTTGATGAGGATTTGTTTTGATGAGGATTTTGAGATAACAAAGGGGCTTCAGGGCAGGATGCCCTGGTGGAGCCCTTTTGCTTACTTGCTGCTAGGAGCAAGGCAATAATATGTTGATGCCGTTAATTGTGGGAGCTCATGGTTTATTGATGAGCAGTGACGGCATGAAGCTACTGTGGGTAGCATGCTGTTGCGATGCTACGTAGCTCGGTCTTAAATTAAGACTTGTAGGTTTCGTTGTAGGTTGGAACGAAACGGAGCTCAAGCTTGTGACCTAAGCAAGCGGCAACCTTCTGAATGGTAGCGATAGAAGGATTGATGATGCCATTCTCGATCTTGGAGAGATTAGACTGGTTTACACCACTCATCTTGGATAACTCGCGCTGGCTGATGTTTAAAGACTTGCGAGTGTAGTGGATGAAGTTCTTGAGCTGAACTTCTGGAGTAGCACCAAGTGAGCGCTGAGCAGCTGCAGAAGCGGCTAATGCACGAGCACGGGCAGCAGCGGCCTGAGCGGCAGAAGTGCCGTAAGGCTGGGAGCTTAAGTTGCTATTGTTGTAAACAGTAGTTGGGTGTGCAGAAGCAGTTGAAGTTGATGGATTCATAGCGGTGCGCTGTGCGACTGCACGCTGCTGATATCCGTACTGCTGATACTGCTGAGTCATCTCTTGTCTCCGTTTAGATGTAATGTCGAGTCAGCGCTAACCTATCTTACCAATCTACAGAGTCCAATTATCCACCGCCTATCTTTGAGTATTTGCCTCGATGCGGTAGCGTATTCACCTTGCGCGAGAATCAACAAACAAAAGCAATAGCGTGTCACTTAACTAGTAAGCAACCTAGATTACTCTTTTATCTGATTAATTGATTTCTCTTAGCTGACTTTCTTATCAGCTGATGCTTTGTAATCCACCATGCTGCGGTGCAAGGGATTGCATAAAGTGGCAGAGCACTAGGCTAGAGGTACAAGTTTTACACCGTAGCACACGGTTACTTTACTTAGCTAGTGGTTACACGTAAGAGCCTTAGCTCATAACTCTGTATATTAGTACGACAAGTTAGTCTTAGAAGTTCAATACTGTATTTACTTGGTTTGAGTCTAAATCGCAGTGCATTTAGTTAAACAAAAAAGCCGAGTCTAAACAGCACTCGGCAGCTGTGCCTTCGTAATGTAAATAGTATGTAACAAAAAACCTCATAGCCGGCTTTGCAATCACATTTAACTATTTGAAAGCACTTTAGTTTGCCAACACATGTCTTCTTTTGTGACCTTATGTTTGGCACTTACATGGTTACTAAAATAGCTTTGATTCAGTCAAACACTAAAAGAATAACTGTCATTTTTGACATTATCATGCCTAAGGTTACGACCATAGGCTGCCGTACGCATAAATCCATTTGCCTGCACCTTCCATAAGCTTCTTTATAGAGGTATTTAGACCCTGATCTATTGCGTGGGATACCAGTCAAAAATTTTGTATGAATCTTATCACAAAATTTACGTTTTACTTATGTTAGGAACATAAAAAATATGGCGCAATCACCATTGCCAAAAGTCACAAAATGAGCTATGAGGATAAGATACTAGATTTTCACAAATTGATGCTTATAAAAGACAAATGGCCAATCTATCGAATTTATGCTCAATAGACTGGCCATTTTGAGTGATTAGATTATGTAGTTACGCTAAAAGCTAGATACAACCATACTCATACTGTATTAGATTTTGAGTAAAAATTTCAAAGTCGTGCTAACTTTTCTCTTCCTTTATTGAAGCGATAACAGTCGCGCTAACTTGTGTCTTCCTTTATTGGAGCGATAACAGTCGCGCTAACTTGTGTCTTCCTTTGTTGGGACGACACAGTTGAACTAACTTTTGTCTTCCGTTGTTGGAACGATAACAGCAGCAAAATCTTTCTTATTGCTAGTAACTGAAACCTCAGCAAAGCCATCTTTTTCAATTACTGGACTTACAATGGCATCAGGAGCTAATGCGTCTACAGTTTTAGCATTGTTCTCATTGCCATTATCAGACTCTTTGAGAATCTGCTCTTTGAGCTGCTCAATAGTTTCAAGAGGCTTATCATCCTTAGCTTTAAGATCGCCTTCAAGATCAGCTTCATCAGCTAGTGGCTTGTGAGAGTCATCGACTACTTCGCTTGTACTGATGTCAGAGTCAGTTATGTCTCCCTTAACTTTAGAGACCTCTGTGAGCAACGCCTTCATCTGAGTGATACGATCCTTTGGCGCATCAGCAATAGATGAATCAATACCATAGGCATAAAGGCTTGAGTGATATACTGACTCTTGATCATCCTCGGCTCGTGCTATCAGCTCATCGATATTGCTAGAGTCTGACTCATTAGAATCATCCATGTTCGAGATTAACTGCAAAGGAGCAACATCGGAGTCTTCTTGTGAAGCTTCCTCATCAACCTTGTTCTCCACAATCTTATCGACGAAACTAGTATAAGTTGCAATCGGGCCTTGAATATCGCTGTCAACTAAAGCTGAGTCAGCTTCACTCATAACATCAAATGGTCTAGATTCAGCGATCTTTTGTTTGATGTTACTGAGCTCTTCGATTGATTCTGATGCTTTTTTAGGCTCGCTCTTTGTAACCTCTTCAGTATCTGTATCTTCTGATGGCAGATCAAACTCGAACGCCTGATTGTAATCAGAACTCTCAACTTCAACTGAGTGCGCATTTACGCTTGAAGATCTTTGACAGCGAGTTTTAGAGATATCATTTGCAGGACGGCCAGTGGCAATAGAGAGCACTGCATCAACTAACTGCTCGTCATCGATAGAATCATCATCGTTTTGTGCAACCTTATCATCATCGCCATGAACGTCAGATGATTCTTTTTGCTCTTTTTCTCGTCTCTTTTGGTTCTCAAAATACTCAAAGCCGTCAAGCCAGCCATAGCTATGGACATTAGTAATGTCATCGCTTTGCGACTCTTTAGATTCTTCCTCGTCAGAGAGAAATTTTCTAGTCTCATCTAAGTAGGTAGCTGCCTCTTCATCTGATAAATATGATGAAGTGGAGCTATCTTGGCTATCAGCCTTTAAATGGCCAGCATTGTCTGCATCATCTTCTCCAACATTTAGACTAATAGAAGATGCATTGACGTTGGCCGCAACTAAGCTTGATAACGCAGCTGCAGCACTCGCTGAACTAGCATTAGCATTATCTGAACTAGAGCTTGCATAGGCCTTAGCTGAAGTATTTTGTTCTGATGATGCACTTGCATCGGCTACTTCATCATTGCTAGATGCATCAGTATTGTCACCACTGATATTTACCGCGCAGAAAAGCTTATCGTCAGCATGCTCAATGGAGATGTCGTTATGAGTAGCCTCTTCTAAGACCTCTCCCTCAACATTGTTGTAAATGCAAACGCAGTTACGTCCAGAATTCTTAGCGTTATATAAAGCCTTGTCTGCTTGCTTAATCAGATCGTTGATGCGGTACTGATTTTCTGAAGTAGTAACCGTAGACAGCCCCACAGAGATCGTAACTAAGCCAGATTCTGCGCCCTTGTTTATCAGCTTTAATGAGGCAATACGCTTACACAGACGATCGGCGATCTTGTATGCATTCTGAGTATTTACATCAGACAAGATGATACAGAACTCTTCACCACCGTATCTAAACACTAAGTCTTTCTTAGCCAAGTTAGAGTGGAGAGTCTGAGCTACAGCAAATAACACCTCATCACCGCACTGGTGACCCATGGAGTCATTGAGCTTCTTAAAGAAGTCAATATCCACCATTAAAATAGCAAAAGATGCTGGCGTTGAATTGCCGATCTCTTTGACTAAAGCATTGAGGCTGCCACGGTTAAATACCTTGGTTAAACCATCGTACTTAGAGTGAATAACCAGCTCTTCATAACGCTGCTTTAAGTGACTCTCGTTTTGCTTAATCGCACTGTAATCATCAAAGATCTGAGGCAGTACATCAATAACCTCACGGATCTCAAGTAAGTGATCTTTCTTGAAGAATCCTGAGTAAGCTGCGATCTCAATCTTCTTGGTGTAACGGAATCTAATTAGCAAGTGAGCAATGGTCTGCAGTGGCTCAATAATGCGACGCTTAATCAAGAACATGATGAGCCAGAAACCAATAACAGAGAATAATAAAGTTCCAACCATCATTGGCTTAATTTCAGATGCTAAAGAGGTAATTTCTCTAAGATCCTTATGCAGCTCTTTGATACCACTTACTGTGTACGCCTCTGAAAGGGCATCAACCTTCATACGTGCAGAATTAATGTCCTGCACAAAGCTCTCTTGCAGACGTAAATAGATATTCCACAGAGGTAAGAAGCGCTCAAACTCACGCTCGTAATAGCCGAGCATTTTAAGATTGTGGTTTCTTATTTTTCTGATGTGCTTAACTTCTTCACGAATGGTTGGTTTAACGTTAGTCAAGGAGCGATCTTGCGCAATGACAGAAGCCTCTTCCTCGGTTAATCCAACTTCATCCATGCCAGTAGCAAGCTGCTCAATTGATGATGTTGTCTTAGTATCTGACACTTCTTGAACTTTACCCTGAGAGTCAATTGTGTCAGCCATAACAGTGGCATCATTCTTAGCATTAGCCTTTGCTGCTGCATTTACAGAGTTAGCAATACGTCCATCAATAGCCCCCTCAGATGATTCCATAATGGACTTTAGCTGACTGGTGTAGAGCACATCATCCTTGTAAGTTTTCTTACCTGCATATGGTGATGATGCATATGGGCCTACGCTATTATCCTCTTTGACATTGTCTACAGATGCATCGTTTGACTCGACATTCTTGGTATTAGCTTGTGCATCACGAATGGCGGCTGCCTGAGCATCTTTGAAGTCGTTTCCATACTGCTCAATGCGGTTGGAGAAATCATCTGGCTGATGCTTGTTGTTTTCATTTACAAACTCATAGAGCTCTTTTTGGCTTTGTAGATCAAAGTGATCCTTGTGCTCATTGAGCTGCAGTAAAGCCTGATTTAAAAGCTTATTAATACGGTCTGCTTTATCAGTGAACTTTTGAGGCTCTTGAGGGTTTTCATTTAAGAAACCAACAAGATCAAACTTCGAGCTAAAACGTTCAGTTAACATAGCAATGTTATCAGCATGGAAGTCTGCAAGCTCACGCTTATAGGCACTGGTCTGATAAAGATCTAAATAACTAGCAACAGTTTGCTCATACTCAGGGAAGAGATATGGCTGATCGGACACGATGAGATACATCAACATGTCCATATAGTGAAGGGAATTGTGGACAGTAGCTCTAACTTCATCAAGCTGATTACGTAACTTCCACAAACGGTTAACCTCTAAGCGAAGATCATGACTGAGCTTAGCAAAGTTATCGCGATTGAAAATGGAGGCCTCATCTAAAATCTTTACTGCACCGATATAAGCTTGGGTGCAATGATTCTTATCGACTGATGAGGTCATGATGTCGATATTGAGCTTAAGCTGCAGCAGGTTTACCGAGCCCTTTTGCATCTTCTCAATATTAGGAATAGCTTGATCTACAAGCAGCACAGACTTGTCCTGGATCTTAACCATGTCAAGATACAGTACCAAAATCAGCACGCCAGACATGATCATTATAGGAATAATGAACACTCTGCTCAGATCTCTAATCTTGTTAATCTTCAGAAATCTGTTCAAGCCAATATCTCCGCAAAAGGTGTCAACGACTCACTTTCACACAAGTGAGCCTCAATCCTACTAGCTAGCGCAATAAGTATTGAGGTTAAATCTTTAGACAGCGCTCTTCATCCACGCCATCAAGTTAAAAAAACGAATAAGCTTTTAAATCACAAGCATATGATGATTGTCTTAACCTAACTTAAACCATTCAAGTTAAGACAGATACTCAAAATTGTTTAAACAACATGATTGCCACAATTTAAACAGCACTTACGGCAACTCTTATTTACAAACTATAGCGTTAAATATCTTGTTAGCTATAAAAAGAGCGCAGTAAAACACTTTAATCATACACAAATCAAGTAATTTGCACTGAGCGCTATGCCACATCTAGCAAAAATCTTTGCTATGCAAAATATAGCCATCAACAAAAGGTGCATTTTATCCTATTTGTCGATTGTGAGCCTATTCACAAACACAACAAATTGCCCCATCATACTTACAAATCTAGCCAGTTCTAGCCTGCTACAGCGCCCGCACTGCAATTCAGCTCAACCTCGATGTGGCTAGTCTTCTTAAGATTGCCAATGCAATTGAGCTAAAAGCTGATGGCGTGTTGAAAGCAAGATGATTCAGAAATAGAGTTGGCTTAAGGGGTGTTGCTCAAATCGGGACTTTTGAAGTTGTGGGCCTTGATAGCAGCAAAACTTAGAGCAGCATTTGCTTAAGATAGCTTTAACCAAACATCGCGCTGCCTTGGCTTAAGTTAGCCTTAGCCAAGCTACGATATAGCATTTACCCTGCTACTTTCAGAGTATGCCTAACATAAGCTTTGGTAGAGCATTTAACATTGCACTCTAATGTTTAGGTCAGGCTGTACTCTTGCCTTGCTGTTTGTTATGAGTGATGTGATTGAAACTAGGACTTGCTTTCGCTTTTAACAAAAGCTGCAAAGCTTTCTGGATCCATCATGCGCTTAGGAGTGATGTAACCATCCTCGCTTAAATAGCATACGCCCATGAAGTAGCCGTTGTAGCGAACCTGGAAGATGTCATTTGCCTTGAGTCCGCCCTCTGGCAGGGTGCATAAAGATAAGTCTTTGCCCTGCTTCATACCATGGCTTAATGGATCAGCCATGGATAGTGGAATATGAACCTTAGGCAGATTGTTTAAGGCCTCATCTACTGGAATAAGGAGCTTATCAAGCTCACTAAAATCGCTCTTATTCTCACGTGAATCAGCTAACTCTTTGATAGTAGCAAGCTCAGTCATCTTGCCTGCTGGTAAGCCCTCAACGTAAGTACGACGCAGCATAGTTACGTAAGCTCCACAGCCTAAAGCCTCACCAATATCTGAGACTAAAGTGCGAATGTAAGTGCCCTTTGAGCAGTAGACTTCGATTTTGAAGGTGGTAGCGGTAGTTTCTAAAAGCTTAAGCTCTAAAATCTCAACCTCACGCTTAGGAATCTCGATCTCATCCTCGCGTCCTTGGCGAGCGTACTGATATAAGGCCTTGCCATTAACCTTGATAGCTGAGTAAATTGGTGGGACTTGAGTGATAGTGCCACGAAACTTCTCAAGTACTGACTCAAGACGTTCTAAAGCATCACCAATATCGCGCTCTAAAACAATCTCACCTTCTCTATCACAAGTAGTAGTGGTTTTGCCTAAAGTACCCTCAGCGATATAGCGCTTACGTCCTTCTAAAAAGAAAGAAGAGAACTTAGCAGCATCGCCAAGGCAGATAGGAAGCAGACCTGAGGCTAAAGGATCTAAAGCTCCAGTATGGCCGCCTTTCATAGCTGAGAAGATACCACGGCATTTAACCAATGCGCCTGAAGATGAAATACCCTCTGGCTTATCCAATAAGAAGATGCCGCTAACTTTGCGCTTTGCCATAAAAGAATCACCGCCAAACTGTACAGTTACAAACACAAGAGTAAGGAGCCAAGATTAAAAGACTAGCTAGAGCATTAAGCTCTCTACCTTAGCCCTTAAAAGTCGCCTATTTTAGCATAATGACTCAATTTTTATGCACCAAACAAGACTCTAAACTTAGCTCTAAACTACACGACTTTGCCCAACAAACAGCATATAGATCACATAGTACTAGTACCATTTGAGCTTGGAGATGCAAAGGTGTTGTATTATGCTAAGTTCTTATTGTATAATTTAAGCATAAGTTTTGCGGGTGCCAGCTCTCTCGTACTTATTCGCAGATCAATTGGTCAGGTCGGGAACGAAGCAGCCAAATTTGTGTAATGAGGTACCGGGATGTAGTTGGTGCCCACCCGCTAAAAAGAAGAACACCTTGGTGTTCTTTTTTCGTTTCTACGCCCTGAAAAACTTATCTTTACTCAAATAACTTTCCTTTCACTACCAGAATCCACAGCTTTAAGTGATTCATCTCCACCCCATCTTATTGCTAGTCTTAGCTAAATGCAGCCATTTCTTACCTAGGTAGATCGCTTTACCGCGCTCTTTTGTATAAAGCCTGTCCATATCTAAGCGATTTGAGACGGACTTTGCTATCATAGACATCTTAATGGGCATATATACATGCACTAGTATGTATATGTAGCCGTGGATTTGTAGTCTAACTTTCGTGTTTTAGGTTTGCAGATGAACTCAAATAACTCAGGTAGCAATTCTCATTTGCATGAGGTGATTTTCACTGATCGCCATTACATCAATAAGCTTGATCACCTGACCAAGTTCATCAACTTCTTAGATAAGGCTCCACGTCTGCCTTCGCAGAATGTCTTTATGCTCATTCGCCCACGTGGTTTTGGTCTATCACTAGCTAGTGAAGCGATTGAGTCATTATTAATTCGTGACGAGCTCTTAATTGACCACTTAGCCATCAAAGATCCTAATGGCTTTAATGCCGACGATCTTGGCCAATATCCAGTACTCCACTTCTCTTTTGCTATGTCAAAGGCCAATACCTTACAAGCCTTTGCCAAGATGCTCGGTGATACCTTGCAATCTGAGATCTGGGAACACCACATCAAGCTCAAGACCGATGGACGCAATGACTTACGTCGTCAAATGCTGCAGCTTGTTCGCGAGATCAGCGATAAAGAGAAAAGCCCTGTTGTAGTGATCGTCGATAACTACGATGTACCGCTATACATGATCTCTGCAATGGAAAAGCCTGATGAGCGTGAACTTGCTAACGCTATGTACTTTGACATGCTCTCAGCCTTCAGACAGGCTGGCGATCGCGTCAAGTTCTGCTTGCTTACTGGCCACGTTAAGTTTGCTCTGTCCAATAATTTCTCTGAAGGTCTGCCACACGTTATCGACTTATCCTTCTCGGATATTGCCTCTGAGATGATGGGCTTTACTATTGAGGAAATCAAAAATACTTATAGTGAAGATATTGCCCGTATTGCCCCGCAGCAAGGTATTACAGCTGCTGAGTATCTTGATGTGCTTGAGCATTGCTATGGTGGTTTCGTCTTCTCTGACAAGATGAAAAAGATGCTCTGTCCGCTCTCTGTTACTCGCGCCTTAGATAACGATGGCGATCTTTATGCCTACAGCGGTGACAACAACTACACCTTTGCTCAAGCTGCACTTGCTAGAGAAGAGCCAAACTTAGATTGGTTTATTGAAAAGGACGGCCAAGATCAGCTGTATTTAGAGGAAGTCGGCATTTTCCCTCAAGGTAAAGAATTTGGCTCCCTGCTCTTACAGCAAGGCCTCTTCTCATGCAATAAAGTTACTTTCTCCGACCGTGAGCACTCTCTCTCCTGGCGTTATAAATACGGCTTTACTAACGTCGAAATGCGCCGTATTTTCCAAATCCTCACCGGAATCTCATCAGCACAATTACGAGAATTGCCTATCAACACCCGCGTCTACGATGCTGGCGAAGAAGAATACCTCATCAAGACTGAAGACAAATAATTAAGGCCCACGCAGGGCCTTGTTAAAGTTGCTATCGCTAAGCGATCACAAGATATAAAGCTCTCAAAAGATCTCAAGCAACCTAAAACACTCTCAAGATCAAAGCTCTTCAAGCTACCGCCTCCACACGGCCCTTGCCTAATATAGGCTATTGCAATGATCACTCTTGCCTTGCCGCACAGTAGCTAGTCCGTGCTTGGCGGTTGCAGCCCGTGCATGGCTGCTCTAGTCTGTTCTTGACTGCTGCTAGCTTGTGCTGGCTGCTCTAGTCTGTGCTTTGCAGTTGCATAGTCTAGGCTAGGCGTTCAGGACTATTGCTGCGTTTGCTGAGGCTCGGCTTTTACAGTTCTAGTGGTGCTGTTTGAGTCAAGATTGAGATTGCTGCTAGAAACTGCAGTATCTGAATTGGCAGCTAAGTCTTGTGACTTGCCTGGCTGACTTGAGCAGGCCATAGTGCTTGCTGGCATGGCAAACTTGCGCATCATCCTACGCTTGGCAGAGACAGTCTGATATGAAGACTTATCATCTAAAGTGTAAAGATGTGGCTTCTTGCGATGTAAAAACACTCTACCAATGTGATCAGGAATAAAGCACAGACGCTTGTGGCTGACAGCTGCAGTTAAGAAAAAGCGTGGGTTTTCTGAACCAATCTCTTTGTAAATCACTGCATAACGGCAAAAGCCATTTTTGCCACGGCCACAAATGATTGAGAAAAGCTGGTAGATATAGTCAATTGGTCGTGTCTTAACATCAAGACACACTACAGCATAAGCCTCAACGCTCAGCGGGGCTGGATCAGACCTGAGCTTGGTGCGTAGAGCAATGTAGTAGCAAAGTCGTAACAGATAGTAGCCAAGATAGACACCAAGAATGCCAACAGTAATAAAGTACATGGTCTTAGTGCTTGAACTAATACCGGCATAGGCTAAAGACCCATCCTCAGCTACAGGAATAGGATTGCCAGGCATGCCTTGAGGCACACTTAAGATCAGCAAGGCAGTAATCAAAACCATGTAGAAAGTTGCACTGAACTTTCTAGCACAGACGGTATCGATAACATTGTAGTCAAAACGAATACCAGCTTTGATTAGATACGATTGCAGATATGTGTGATCTATGGGTGTCTTTTGCATCGCCAATTTAGTCAAACCTACATATTGCTGTTCTAAACCTACTCAAGAGCATGTGTGGGCTAATTTGTGATAGTGTTGCCCTCAACTTAACCACTCTCAAGTCTAACTTTAGCCGTCAGATTGCGCCTATACAAGCACTGCACGCATGGGCTTATGTCTATATAAGCACTGCACGCATGGACTCATCTCTGTATAAGCACTGCACGCATGATCTCATACCCGTGCATATTCATATGCTAATGCACATACTCATGCACCTTCGCAGCTAAGCACTCTTATGCTCCGGACAATCTCAGCACCTTGAGTGATTAGCATACTAAGACGCTTTATAAGTCCAGCACATTCACGGATCTTCACATGATCTGCATACTCAACATTGATATCATCAAGCTAGGATTAAGTAAGATCAGAGCATTGCATAAGCAGTGTTATGGGTATCTGACGGCAACAAGCATCCTAAATATGATAGCAAAAGACTAAGCTATGAGTGTACTGCAACGATAAAGGTGTACGTTGATTTTCAACTTTAGCTAAAAAGCTACTCAAATATCGGCCTTTCATTAGCCACGCCACGGAGCTGCTCAATAGCTTAGTGCGTCGTATCTTTAGCGTCATAGATAGATATCGTGGCTCACGGTCTTGTAAAGTTCCGGCAGCTAGCCGCATTTTAGATATCTTGCCGCTAGAGGTGGCGAAGCTTTGGGGCTACGGTCTCACGTAATTTGTCTCGACGTGGCTGCATCTTTTGAATGCGTGCGAGTGTACGGTTATTAGAGGTATAGCAGAGTCTATAATGAGGCTTGACGATCATGTTGTACTTCAAGCTTCTGTTGTGGTTATAGATGTCAGCCTCTTGAAAGCGGCTCTTAAAGAAGTGAGGGACGTAGATATTGAAAGTTGGATGGTCTTGATCTGACAGGCTTACAACTTTCACTTTATCTAAAATACCTGCCGGGGAAAGAATAAAAACCTCGCCATAACTTGGAGTACGTTTTGAGGCGATCATAACTATCTTACACTCAGTAGTGCCTGAGGAAATTTGAGCCATGTCCTCACGCAAATTGATGTAATCGCTAACGAGGTTGGCTGGCATAAATAAAATGGCAAAGCCAACAATGAATGCTACAGCCCTGACAATAATAAACAATCCCGAGATACTACTGTTATCGACACCATCGAATAAATCTTTGTACTTCTTCTTACTGGTGTATAAAAAGCACAGCATGACAGCTAGCACCACAGTAATTATGAAGCAGAGCATCCACATGTTATAGCCCTGCAAGATTGTTGTAGTACGGGCCGCTCCGCCTGAGTAGTCTACAAAGAACTTAACTACTGATTCAGAGAGCAGTGCCACTAAGCTGATAAAGAGTACAAACAAAGTCACAAAAGGCATTACAACAGGCTTAATTTGTACAGCTTGTTTGCTCAGCAATAACAGTCCGTGAGCGTCTAAACGAGCATACATCAGCTCAGGCTTTTTATTACGATTGGTAAACTCCTCTTGCACACTCTTAGCGTTATTCTTTACGCCCGCTCTTGTTGCCTCACCAATCATGGCAGCTAAGAGGTGACGAGCATCAGTTGACTTACGTGATGTGCCTACATTTAAATGAGTATCGGAAACTGCATCAGATACCATGTGCTGAATCTTCACTTCTCCTTGCATGCTTGATGGCAAGATCATCATTGGCTCGTTAGTTAACAAACCCTCACAATTGACCAAGGCTTGCAGCAAAGAGATAAAGTCACGATCAAGAGGATCAGAAAGATCACGCTTAGCAGATTCTTCATTAATCTGCTTACATAAGACCTGCGCTGCATTGAACTTACGATCAAATACGAGCTTAAAGCCCTCATTGATCATTGGCATATCTGTAAGACGGACTAAATACCCATAGACATTAACGTAAATGTTCTGAGCACTTCTTAATGAGAGGACTTCTTTAAAAGCGGTTTGATATTGGCTAAAGGCTTGATCGTTATTGCGGTTAAAGTCGTAAGTAAAGGTAATAGCCTTGATCTTTCTTAAGAGTCTGGTTTGTTCAAATACCACTATCATCAAGGCAATAAAGGCACCAGAGACAATACCAAGAGCTGAGCTTAAATCGTCTAATAGCTTTACGCCTATACTCGCACCAAAGAGTAATGCACATGCACTAATGGTAGAGAGCTTTTTGTTGCTTTTCGCAAGTAAAAGTCTGTAGATCACATAGCAAAATGCCATGGTGGCGATGGCAAATAAGGCAAAATTGATGGAGGAGTCATGGTTTACTGATTTAAATACATATGGCATGAGTTCTTCTAAGAACACAATACCCCATATGATGCAGTTGATCAGAAGGACAATCGTCCATAACGCTATTCGCATTTGATCTCCTTGCTAAACAGCTTGACCACATCCCAAGACAAAGTGAATACAAATGTCTGACATTATGAATGACTTTGCAGAATTGTATCTAGTCAAACTAGTCACTTTTGCATAGGAACAACGTTTTTTTAGAGCTTTTAAGCCATCCAAAACCATTGTTTTGAATGTAAAACATATTGAGCAAGCACAATATACACGAAATTCTTTGCTTATTAAAATCTAAGGCAAGCCTACTCGCATTGAACTTATCTCGATTCCTTTCTTACCTTAAACCTAAGGCTCAATGTTAGCCTTAACTCGCAATGATTTAAGATATGTACCATCAAGAATATGCCGCTAGTATGAGCTTAATCACTAGTAATAGCATCAGCATTCTAGACAAAGTATGAGCCCTCTCATGTAATTAACCATTGATCCGTAAATTACTATCCACATAGCGCCCCAATAATGTCCAAATAGACATGGCTAACTGACACCATTTAATAAAAAAACTGGCCCATTCATGCGCCCTGGTAAATGTAAGTGCCCTCATCCTTAGCTCTTACAAAAGCCTGTCCTCATCTTTGCCATATGCTTTCTTCTAAGCTAACCATCGATCTTTTCATTAGACGGCTACAGCCCTTTGCATTTGAGTACCCCCAGCCATTGCATTAGACGGCTAAAGCCCTTTGCATTTGATTGCCCACGGCAATTGCATTAGACGGCTACAGCGTTTGCATTTGGTTTGCGATGCTGAGCTGCTGTTCGTGAATATATGTGCTGGTTGGGGCAATGATCTTTTAAAATTTGCTCTAAAAACAAAAACGGCTGCAGCACTATGTACCGCAACCGTCTTGTGAAATGTCTAGTTAAGCTAGTCTAGCTTTTAAAAGGAAAGATTAGTGCTCTTTAACCTCAACCCAGAACTTTTGCTCTAAATCGTTGAAGAGCTCAGTTGTCTCTTTATTGGTCTTAGCAGTCAGTGAGGAGACTACAAAGATAGCAATAGCTGAGAAGATAAAGCCAGGTACTAAAGAGTACAGGCCTAAGAAGCCACCGATTTCCCATACGATAACGGTGATAGCACCCACAGCCATACCACTAATGGCACCAGCTAAGGTCATACGAGACCAGAATACTGAGATGAGCACACAAGGGCCGAATGCAGCACCAAAACCTGCCCAGGCATAAGCAACTAAGCGCAGCACGCCAGAGTTTGGATCTAAGGCTAAGCAGTAAGCGATCACAGCAACTAACAGCAGCATGAAACGACCACACCAGACTAACTCTCTTTGAGAAGCCTTTGGGCGTAACCAACGACGATAGAAGTCTGCAGTTAAGGTGGTAGATGCAACTAAGAGCTGGCATGAAAGGGTAGACATAATGGCAGCTAAAATGGCTGACAGCAGAATACCGGCGATCCAAGGAGTAAACAGAGTCTGAGTTACGATGATGAAGATCTGCTCAGGATTGTTAATGCTTACCTCAGGATGTCTCATGGAGAAAGCTACACCGTAGTAGCCAATGAGCACAGCGCCGATGAGACATAATGCCATCCAAGTAATGGAGATACGACGAGCATCGCCCATACCACGTACGGATCCTGCAGCCATAAAACGCACTAAGATGTGTGGCTGACCTAAGTAACCTAGGCCCCAACCAACTAATGAGATGAAGCCAATGAAGGTCATGCCCTCAAGAAAGTCATCCATGCTTGCGTCTTTCTGAGCGATCAGAGCATTTGCAGCCTCTAAGCCACCGCAATCCATGATCATAACCATTGGAGTTAAGAGCAGTGCAAAGATCATGAGACTTGCCTGTACAGTATCAGTCCAGCTAACTGCTAAGAAGCCACCAATGAATACATAGAAGATGGTTGAAACTGCACCGATTAACAGAGCATTGTGGTAGTCCATGCCAAAGGTCTGTTCAAACAAACGAGCACCAGAAACCATGCCTGAGGCACAGTAAACCACAAAGAAGATCAGAATGATTAAAGCCGCAATCACAGAGCTGATACGCAGACGATCATTAAAACGTGCAGCTAAATAATCAGGTAAGGTCAAAGCGTCGGATGCATTGGCGGTAAATGAACGTAAACGAGCTGCCACGAACTTCCAGTTACACCATGAGCCCACAGTCAAACCGATTGCAATCCATGCCTCAGACAAGCCTGATAAGAATAACGCTCCGGGCAGGCCCATAAGTAACCAACCTGACATATCCGAAGCACCTGCTGACAGGGCTGTAACAAATCGACCGAGACTTCTGCCGCCTAATACATAGTCGTTGAGCGAATTAGTCATTCGCGCAGCGGCAATGCCAATAATCAGCATGCAGAGGATGTAAACAATGAACGTGGTGGTAGTACTGAACATGAAATCTGCTACGAGCTTAGCTCACCTTGATTACGTTGACCCCAAATCTGTAGAAAAAACAGACACCCAACACTATGCAACTTAACAGCATTATTTGAGCTTATAAATCGCAAAAGCTCCTAATGATAGCAAAATTTGACCTCGATATGCTTGTCAATTCCCTTAATCATTCACAATTAGTGTGCAAAAAACCTAAAACACCCACACTAACCTGCCAATTTGCATCATAAATGCGCAGCTACTCAACCACCACAAAGCCGCAATTTTTGCCTTGTATACAAGTTAATGTCGTCTGCAAATTAAACCTAACACCCCCAACTAAGCAAAGCAGATCAAAACGATAAGCTCTTATGGTTTTTGCTTGTCTGAAAATTTCATGAGCGCGACTGTAGAGCAATATTGTTGAGGTTAGCTGCAAGACTCAAAAGATGCCATGCCACTGTCTTACGAGCCACCTTTTGTCTAGATTGTAGCTTAGTTGCTGCGGTGAAGTTAAAGGAGCGATGCTTGAGGTTCGAGTCGCGATAGTGGTGATGGTTTGGCTAAGGCAATGGCGAATAAGCAGTACCTTAAAAGCCTAAGAACGGTTGAGGTACTGCTTCTTGAGGGTGAAGTTGTTTTGCTCAGCTTTGCTCGCCATTGCTAGCCTTTGCTCAGCTTTAACACCTTGGCTCAGCTTGGCTAAGATTTGCTCTGCTTTGATTTAGTCGTGAATAGAGACTGAGGCTAGACGCTCAAAATAGTCTGGGAAGGTCTTCTTGCAGCAATCAGGATCGTTGATGACTACAGTGCGATCTAATGCAATGAGTGACATGCACATAGCCATACGGTGATCGTTGTAAGTATCAAAATCGATAAGAGTACCTGCCTCTTTTACTTTTTGTACATTTGGTACATTTGCATCGATCTTGATAAAGTCACGCCCCTCATAAACATCGCAACCTAACTTGCGCATTTCATTGGCCATAGCCGCGATACGGTCGGTTTCTTTGACTCGCCAGCTTTCGATATTGCGAATGATGATTGGGCTTGAGGTGAACATGGCCATTGGCACTAAGGTCATGGCTGCATCAGGCATATCATTCATATCGATATCGACTCCACGTAACTTACCTGAAGAGCTTACCTTGATGTAGTCAGATCCCTTTTCTACGATCGCTCCCATGTCCTTGAGAACATCAACAAAGAGCGCATCACCTTGAATCGAATCGCTACCAAAACCAGTTACTTTTACCTCACCTGCAATGGCAGCTGCTGCTAAGAAGTAAGTAGCACCGCTTGCATCACCTTCCACTAAATAAGAGCCTGGTGATTGTAAATGCTGCGGACAAACTTCAAAGGATTGGTAATCATTATTCTTAACTAGAACACCAAAGCGCTTTAAGAGCTCACAGGTTAAGTTTACATAAGGCTTGGAAATAAGTTCACCCTTAACCTCAAGCACTAACTTGCGGCCAATGAGACTACCAGTCATTAATAAAGCAGAAATGAACTGTGACGAGGTATTTCCTGCTACCTCTAACTTAGCTACTTCACATGGCAGATCGAGACGAGATATAAAGTCACTTGATCCGCTGAGCTCGGCAGCAAACTTAGCCTTGTATGGGAATATCTTTGGAGAACCAACTGCAGCTGCAGCCCCAAAGGACATCGATGAGACAAAGGATCCAATGCCAGACTTATGCTCACGCAGTACCTGACATAGGCCTTTAATTAAAAGCGGTGGATAGCCCTCATTGCCAAGATATTCAATATGAGCGCCTAAAGCTCGTAAAGCATCTACTAAAACTCCGATTGGACGTTCATACATACGAGGCTCACCATTGAGCTTGTAACAACCGTCACTCAAAGCTAATGCAGCACATAAAGGTCGCATCGCTGTGCCAGCATTACCAAGGAAGAGCTCTATAACCTCTTCATTCTCGTTAATAAACAAACCACCCAAGCCAGTAACACTAAGAGAGGTATTATCTGATTCGTCTTCTTGAATCTGCACACCCAGACGCTTTAACGCAGCAATCATAACCTCGGAGTCATCAGAGCGCAGAATATTAGTAAGTTTAGTAGTACCTTCACTTAAGGCAGCTAACAGTAAAGCACGATTAGTCAGACTCTTAGAACCAATTAGCTTTACCTCACCAGACACTTTAGTGATCTTATCTAAAGTCAGACTTGCACTCATACTTTCACGAAGCTCCTAAGTTAAAACCAACAAGCTACAAAGCTTTAGCCTTTGCTTGCATAAATTTAGTTTAACCTAGAATGACTTTATCTTGAATTGATGCAGTCAAACAGTGCGCATGATCTTATGCTGCAGCACACATGTGCATACAGATAAACGTAGAGATCGGCGCATAAGTTCAGCCCATCTCCACTCTCAAAAGATCTAGTGTCTTCATGTCTTCAACAAAACAACATCACAGATAGCTTAGTCAAACGTTGCTGTCTATTAGACCCCATCAGAGCAATTGAGATGCAATTGCGATCTTAGAGCTTTAGAAAAGCTTAATTTTAATCGCCCCACAAATGCAGAACATTGCTTAGCTGCAACTTAGGATAGCGTCCGTGACCAGAACTAGGCTTAGCAATGTATGAGTATTAGGTCTAAGTATTCACTTTGCTGAGTATTTATAAAAGCTGCAGGCAAACTATTTAGGCAAGATCACAGCTTTTTCAATAATAATTGAAACTTAAGAACTAACCAAAATGGGACATAACTTAAGAGCAATTTAAGATTAAGTAAGACTATGTAATTAGCGCTAGCTTGTTGTTTAAGGATGGTTATGTTTAGAGCGCAAAATCAGTCAGGGATGGATTATATGTATTTAGGAGTGAGTAGATTTGTTTCTAAATAGTGCAAGAACAGCTCTATAAAAACATAATCTTTGAGGGGAGCTTTATTCATAGATACAGCTATTGGAGCAAAAAAAGGATAGAGCGACTTATTCAACCAAATCGTATGACAGGTAGTCGCTCTATCATCTCACATGCTTATGCAGCCATTATATAAGGATTCTCTTAGATTTCAAAGCGATTCTTAAATTCTTTTAGTGTTATGTCTAATAATACGGATTAAACATAGCTAACAAAGCACCATCAGTTGCAGAAATCTCTAGGCTTTACAACCATCAATTTTTAAGCTTTTCACTTGTCATACTACTGCTATAACAGATTCATAAGACCCTTATGCATGCGGTTTGACATATCGTGCTCTTGCAATAACTAGACAAAATGTGTAATGCAAACTCAACAAAACACTTCACAAAAATTGTCTAGTTCTTAGTAAGAATTGGCATTGTTCAATTATGGGATACATATCACAATGGCCTAAAAACCATCCAGAGTGGTGCAACTTCTCAAAAATTGCGCTTGCATTGATAGATGGATCTGACACAGATTTCACACAGCCTTTCAGCATTGACAAGAGCAATTGTTCTCTCCACACGCCTACACAAAAATTCGCTCAATATGGATTCGTGCATAGCGCAAAGCATGCAGATTGCAACACAGACAAAGCCACTTAAGACATCTTCTAATGAAAATGCACTGGCTGTGAGCTAGGCGCACTATCAATTACAAAGGCCTCTTTAACCAAGATTTGATGTGTAATACGCTGGCATTTGCTCTGATCTTTTAGTCATCAGATGGCATGAATGTAACCCTGATCTTTTTAATTGTATGTAGCGGATGGACTCTGATCTTTTTAGTTGTATGTGGCGGATGGTGCCTCTGATCTTTTTAGTTGTACTTGACGGATGATGCCTCTGATCTTTTAGGCTATGAGATGACGCGCGGTAGCTCTGATCTTTTGGGCTATGAGATGATGGGCTTTTATCTTTAGCTTGATGGTTTTGTTTGCTTGCTTTGCTTTAGATCTTGCACATACAAAAAGACCGCAAGTGGCTAGAGGTAACTCTATAGCAAACTTACGGTCTTTTAAGCATAAAGATTAGTAACTCTGTTAGTGACTAACACAGTAGATTGGTTAGCACTTTAGTAGCGTTGCTGCTATTAAGCACGACGCTCCTGAGAGTCTGGATCGAACTCGTGATCGATGTTCTTAACCTTTGGCTTATTGAGGTTCCAATATGGAGACATCTGACGCAGACGCTCAATGATGCTAGGCAGAACTTCCAGAGTCTTATCGATCTCAGCTTCAGTGGTGAAGCGAGATAAGGAGAAACGGATGGTGCCGTGTGCTGCAGAGAATGGGATACCCATAGCCTGCATAACGTGTGAAGGCTCAAGGCTCTCAGAGGAGCAAGCAGAACCAGAAGAAGCTGCAATGCCGTACTCGTTAAGCATGAGTAAGATTGCCTCACCCTCAACAAACTTAAAGCCGATGTTAACGGTGTTTGGAGTACGGTGAGTGCTATCACCCATAACGATAACTTCAGGAACAGTTGCAACAATGCCCTGCTCAAGCTTATCACGCAGTGCTCTTACACGAGTGTCGAGCTCGTTTAAGTGAGCCTTTGCCAGCTCACAAGCAACGCCTAAACCTACGATGTATGGAACGTTCTCAGTACCTGCACGACGACCACGCTCTTGGTGACCACCATGTAAGTAAGGTAAGAAACGAGTACCACGACGTACGTATAAAGCACCAATGCCCTTAGGAGCGTGGAGCTTGTGGCCTGAGAATGAGAGCATGCGAACAGCAGTGTTCTTCACGTCTACTGGGATCTTACCCACAGCCTGAACAGCGTCAGAGTGGAATACGATACCTCTTTCAGCGGCGATCTGAGATAAGGTAGGAATATCGTAGATGTTACCAGTCTCGTTGTTAGCCCACATGATGGAGGCTAAAGCGGTCTTATCAGTCAGTAAAGAAGCAAACTCATCTGCGTTGAGGTCGCCCTTTGAATCAGCTGAGAGGTACTTAACCTTAACACCACGAGCCTCTAAGAATGAGCAGGTATCAATGATAGCTGGGTGCTCAAGCTTAGTAGTAACGATCTCGTCCTTGTTCTTCTGAGTCCATAAAGAAGTCCATAAAGCGGCGTTATCAGACTCAGATGCGCAGGAGGTGAAGATGATCTCATCTGGATGCTCAGCACCGATAAGATCAGCAACCTGCTCGCGAGCACGCTCAATAGCCTTCTCTACTGGAACACCAAAGCCGTGCTGAGATGAAGGGTTACCGTAGTAAGTAGTGAAGTAAGGCATCATGGCCTCAACTACTTTAGGATCGATCATTGTAGTGGCATTGTTATCCAGGTAAATGCCGTTACCTGCGCCCATGTTCTTGGTATCCATTCTGCAATCCTGCAATGTTACGAGCTAAAAACTGTTTCTTGGCAATAAATACAGATTTAAATCCTTTCTTTTGAGCACTGATAACCCTAATTTCTTGGATCGTGCACATGCCAAGATTTGCCCCTGCAACAAGCTTAGCGTTTGTTATAGCTTGGTTTATCAAAGTGAACTAAACAAGTATGCCAACGTTTGATAAATGAAGCTTGTTACGGGAAAAGAGCGCCAATGGCGCTCTTATTTTTGATCTTTAAAGTGATCGCTTATGCACTGATGGTTAAGGAGTCAGCGATATCACCAGCTGAAGCCTTGAGCTTGGACTTGAAGAAGCCTAAGGTCATTTCCTTCATCATGCCATCAGCAATGCTGCCAGAGAACTTGAGCTTAACGTTCTCGCCGTTAATGCCCTGAAGCTCAATCTTGGAGCCATCGGTAAGGCCTGCATTCATCTCCTTGATAACTGCATCAACCTTAGCAAAGTACTGTGAAGAAGTAGTAGCTGCGTCTAAAGATGCTGAGCAACCGCAAGTCTCTTTCTTCTCAGTGGTAGTAGCGATCTTAATGCCCTGAACTGGAGTCTGAGCAAAGCCTGGACGTGGTACGCCGCAACGCTCTAAGTCAACCCAAACCTCATCGATAACTTCTTCGATGCGCATGTGGCAGCTCTGGCAACCACCACCGGCCTTGGTGTAGTTGGTAACTTCTTCAACGGTAGTTAAGTGGTTTTCCCAAACTACCTTCTTAATCTTGTTAACACCAACTCCGAAGCAGTGGCAGATGATCTCGCCATCTTCGTCATGGATGTGCTCGTAGGTCTTGCCGTGGAAGTTTGCAATAGCAGCATCTAAAGCTTCACGGCCCATTACTGAGCAGTGCATCTTCTCAGCAGGTAAACCGCCTAAGTAGTCAGCGATCTGCTGGTTGGTGATCTTCTCGGCCTCTGCTAAGCTCTTGCCGATTAACATCTCAGTTAAAGCTGATGATGATGCAATAGCACTACCGCAACCGTAGGTCTGGAATGCTGCATCTTCAATGATGTTGGTATCGGTGTTGATCTTGAGCATTAAACGCAGTGCGTCACCGCAGATAATCGAGCCCACATCACCGACAGCATTAGCGTCTTCAATAACGCGTGCATTGCGCGGATTGAGGAAATGATCTTTTACTTTATCTGAGTAATCCCACATAGCTTAAAGCCTCGAATTAATTCTTACGGTGGTGAATGAAACGCTTTACAGCGCCGTATAACCAAAAGCAGCTTGTTTATCTAGTTAACAAGGTGTCTTATAGTCGATCCTACTAGATGCATCAAAATGCACAGGTACAAGATTGTAGACCTTTTGGCATATTGATGACAAATATAAGTTGCATCTTAGACAAACTAGCCTTACACAACTTAATAGTCATCCACATCTGACAGTTGCAGACTCACAATCTGAGTAAGTCTTGCCTAACGGATTGCCATTGTACAGGAAAAATCACAATTGTTAGATGCAAAGATTTAGCACTTGCAAATTAGCAATCGCATAAATACCAAAAACAAGCCATTAGTGATCAAAACAAGATCAAGATCACCATATACCGCCACATGCATAAATGCCATTCTTACGGCATTTTCAGAAAAGTATGAACCATCTCACAAACAACAGCACATGCTAGTGAATCACTTGATAAGTTTTATCCTTTGCAAAAAATAAAACCTACTTTTCTTAGCAAATGAACTCAAACGCTGTGACTACCATTTCATCTCAAGGGCGAATACTCTAAAAAGAGTACTGGCCATTATTTTTGACCATGGGGCAAAACTTAGCTAAAGGTTTACAGCCCTCAATGACTCTTTAGCTGAAATTACCTCGTGAAGGTCAAATAGGCATCATATTTTGATTAAACTTTGCTTCATCAAATAGCCATTCAGGCAAAAATATGATGCAGCCACCTGCCGATATAAAAGCCTCATGGGTTAAGAATATACAGACTTATGTGCTCATTGCTGCCTTTGTTTGCATTATAATCAGCGCCCGAGCATTGATGAATCATCATCTCGATTTGAACTGAGTTAGCTTTGGTAATGGCGATGTTGAAGTCAGAAAAGAGATCTAAAGAAAGTCTAAGCGACATGGTCAATCGCGACATGACGCTAAAAGAGCAATTGCTGCTTACTATTCGACTTTCTATGCCATCGATTATGGCTCAGCTCTCTACCATCGTGATGCAATATATCGATGCCGCCATGGTGGGATCTCTAGGCGCTAATGCTTCTGCCTCAATTGGACTAATGATGGCTCCAATTTGGCTCTTTACTGGCATCATCATTACCTCAGTAGCCGGTTTCTCAGTACAAACAGCCCATCTTTTGGGTGCTAAAGATGAAGTAAACGCCCGCCGCGTGGTACGACAATCTTACGTGGTGATGCTGACTTTCTCCATGATCGTAGGCCTGATTGCTTGTATCTGTGCCCCATTTTTACCTGCTTTCTTAGGCGGTGCTGAGGAGATTAGACAGGATTCAACCGACTATCTTATCTTCTTCATGGGTGCAGCCCCACTCTTCTTGCTTAACTATCTGTCTGCTGCAATGCTGCGAACTTCTGGCAATATGCTGTTGCCAGGCATGCTCAACGTGTTGATGTGTCTTTTGGACGTAGTCTTTAACTTCATCTTTATCTTTGAAACGAAAGTCCGCACTATTCCTCTTATTGGCGAGGTTGAGACCTTTGGCTTTGGGCTTGGAGTTAAAGGCGCTGCTCTTGGATCTGCTGCAGCTGCAGGTGTAATTGGCTGTATTCTCACTTATTTCTTAGTCTTTAAATCGCCAACTCTTGCCTTAATTAAAGATCGTGGCTCATTTAAACCAACTCTTGATGTGGTCAGACGAGCACTACGTATCTCCATCCCAATCACGGGCCAGCAATTCATGCTCTCATCAGCTCAGTTGGTGTCCACCATGATTGTTGCTCCTTTAGGAACAGTAGCTATTGCTGCTCACGCCTTTGCTAATACCATTGAGGCCATTTGCTACATGCCTGGCTTTGGTGTATCAGATGCTGCAACCACTTTAGTCGGTCAGTCTGTTGGTGCAAGACGTTTTGATCTTACCCGCCGCTTTGCCGCTATCACCATCTTGCTTGGCGTTGCAATAATGAGTTTCATGGCTGTGCTCATGTATGTATTTTCCCCTGAGATCATGGCCGTCATGACACCAGATCACGAGGTAAGATCGCTTGCAGTAACCGTACTACGCATTGAGGCCTTTGCTGAGCCAATGTTTGCTTGTGCCATCGTTGCCTACGGTGTTTGTGTTGGTGCTGGTGACACTTTCCTGCCAAGCATCATTAACTTCGGTACTATTTGGGTAATCCGTTTAGGCCTTGCCTACTACCTGAGCCTCTCATATGGTCTTGAGGGCGTGTGGATTGCCATGGCTATCGAGCTTTCTATCCGTGGTCTCTTGATGGTTTCACGTGTGATCTTTGGTAAATGGATTAAGGTTGATAACCTCGCATCGTAGACACAATCAACCTACAAAAGATCAACCGCATTAAGCTATCAAGTCACTGCAACACCAATACTAATCTCATACTTTTATTCGGCCCCACATAGCTAAATTCGTGGCCTTGGGCTTAAGGATTTTCCAAAAGCCATGTTGGAATTTTTCCAACATGCACTTTCGGATTTTTCAAAAGCCATGTTGGAATTTTTCCAACATCCACTTTAGGATTTTTCAAAAGCCATGTTGGAATTTTTCTAACATGCACTTTCGGATTTTTCCTACATGCATGTATGCGTTTCCCGATAGGAATGCGTGATTTTTTAAAGATCTTGTGCTGCGCTACTGACAATTGAGTATAAGTCTTATCAGTGTTTCGGAGGCTAGCAAAATGTACCTGCATAGAACAATTGAGCAATCGCTGCCATCACTTTGCCAAAACTTTAAAGTTATCCTCATAAGCGGCATGCGAAAGGTGGGCAAGAGAACTCTTTTGCAATACTTAACTACCGATAATCGTAAGTACGTTAGCTTAGGTAAGTTTGAAGATTATGAATTAGCCTTAACCTCACCAAGTGCGTTTTTTAGGCAGCATCAGCTACCTCTAATCATCGATGAAATTCAAAGAGTACCGCAATTATTTAGACAAGTTAAAGCCGAAGTCGACAAAAGCGATGCATGCGGTCAAGTTTGGATTTCAGGATCTCAACGTTTTTCACTAATGCAAAATGTTGGAGACTCTTTGGCCGGAAGGATCTTCGAGGTTCATTTGATGCCACTAAGTATCTATGAGCGCGAAGGTAAAGGCTTGCTGCAGTCAAACTATATCCCTTCTGAGGATCTCAAAAACCATTTAGACCTAATATCGCCCTCTGAAACATGGGACATAATTTGGAAAGGCGCTTGGCCAGAGCTGTACAGAGCAAATTCAAAAGGTCGCAGTCAGTTCTTCGAGGCTTTTATTCAAACACTGCTTGAGCGCGACATTCAAACTGATAGAAAGATTGGTAAGCTTGCTGAGTTTAGAAAATTCCTAAAAGCACTTGCTATGTGCACTGCTCAAGAACTTAGAATCAACAAGCTCTCTAAGCTTAGCGGCGTAACAGAGCCTACGGTAAAAAGATGGCTTAAAGTCGCGCAAGCAATTGGCCTCATCTATCTGCTACAGCCTTTTTCAAGCGATAGATCTAAGACACTCACAAAATCGCCCAAAGTTTACTTTTGTGATACAGGATTAGCCGCCTACCTTTGCGGATTCTCTACTGCCAATCAAATGCAAAGAGATACAAATGCAGGCGCTTTTTTCAAAACATTTGTCGTTACTGAGATCTTAAAAAGCTGGTATCACAACTCTATTAAGCCTGAGATGTACTATTACCGAGATGCTAAGAAGAACACTAATGTTGATCTATTAATTCATGCCAATGGCTTGTACCACCCAGTGCAAGTTTGTATGTGCGAACAGGCAAATATCTCCATGGCACGACACTTTAGTGAGCTCGATAACTTGGGCCTTAAGAGAGGATTTGGTGCAGTTATCTGTAACTGTCCTTCGCACCGCTATCTAAATGACACTGTCATAGCGCATAGCATTTGGCAAATTTAGCTTTGCTCAATTATGAAAAAGGGCGACCATGTGGTCACCCCCTTTTTTTTAGCTTGTTTCAAGCCACCGAGTTGGTCGCAGTAGCTAATTAGTATTGATGCTTTTAGGCTTGCTCTACGCCTAAAACCTCAAAGCCATCCTCTGTAACTGCCTGAGATAAAGCCTCGTCAGTTACACTTTGAGCTACACTCACACGAGCACACTTGTTCTCAAGTGAGACCTCAACTACTGAGCACCCCGCAACTGCATTTAAGGCCTTAGTGACGCTCTTGACGCAGTGCTGGCAGCTCATGCCTTCGATCTTGATGATCTTTTCCATAGACTTTTCTCCATTTGCATCGCCAGATCCTTGCACTTGCTGCGGCTCGCTTGCAGATGGCTTGTGATCTTGATTGGTATGGTGCTCTGTTACTACAGTCTCTTGTGCAGACACCATGGATTGGGATGCTGATGGGCTAAGCATATCCTTGTTGCGATTGTACTTGCAAGCAACTTCGGTTACAGAAGGCTCACTCTTAGATGCACGAGTTGACAAAGCTGCGATGGTGGCATGAGCCTTGATGATAGAGAAGACAGACTCATGTGCGGCAAGGCCAACTCGAATATTGTTTGCATCAAAATACTTTAAGGCATCAGCAAGTGGCATGTTACGTAAACGCAGCGCGTTAGTCACCACGCACAGGGAGCTTAATGACATAAGTAAAGCGGCGATCATAGGATTGAGCTGCAAGCCTAAAGGTATAAATAAGACACCGGCTGCAAGCGGAATACAAATGATGTTATAGATGAATGCCCAGAATAAGTTTTCCTTGATGTTGCGAATTGTTAAACGGGACAGAGCAATAGCATCCACAACCTTGGTTAAGTCATTGCGCACTAAGATTACATCAGCACAAGAAGTAGCAATATCAGTAGCACCGGTAAGTGAGATACCAACATCTGCAGCACGCAATGAAGGGGCATCATTTACACCATCACCGATCATGGCAGTAACAGCACCTTCATAGCTAAGCATCTTGATATATTGAGCTTTATCCTCTGGCATACAGCTGCCTAAATAAGACTTGATATCAAGCTGTGATGCTACATAAGAGACAACCTCTTCGCTATCACCTGATACCATCACAGGGCAAACGCCTAAGAGCTTAACATCACTAGCTGCACCATATGCGCTGTCCTTGATCTGATCGCCAAGCTCGAAAATAGCGTAGCACTTAGTATCATCGAACAGATAAACGCTAATGTATTTCTTACCAATATGCTTTCGCTCTTCTTTGATGTCAGGATCATATGGACGATCATCCACAGGATCAGTTGGCAACATTGCATGTGCTTGTGCAATAGTGTCGCATAAGAACTTCTTGGAGCCCATGTAGTAACGATGGCCATTAATAAGAGCAGTGACACCCTTACCCTCAAGATTATTAAAGTGCTCTACACTAAGATCTGCTGCAGCATTAAAGCTTACAGTGGCAACATGTTCGCCATTAACAGCAGAACTTTGGAAGCCTACCTTCTCTGCGACATTGTTTGCATATGAAGTAATGGCCTTAGCAATTGGATGCTCACTACGAGTTTCTAAAGCATGGGCAACTCTTAAAACTTCACTAACACTAAGCTCATCTTCATGCAGGGCATTAACTGCCATCACATCCATCTTGCCTACAGTGACAGTACCTGTCTTATCAAATATTAAGGTATTGATGCGGTGAAGATTCTCTAAAGCCTGAGGGCTTTTAAAGAGTACGCCTACAGATGCAGCACGTCCGGTGGCTACAGTAATAGCAGTTGGAGTTGCTAAGCCTAAAGCACAAGGACAAGAGATCACTAAAACGCTTACTGCAAAAGTTAATGCTACATTGCCAGGGTAACCAGATAAGATCCAAATTGCACCAGTGATAATGGCAATTAAGATCACAGCTGGAACAAAGTAATATGCCACCTTATCTGCAAGACGAGCGATCGGAGCCTTTTGGCTATTGGCTTCGTTAACAAGCTCGATGATCTTAGATAAGGTGGTATCTTTACCCACTTTCTGTACGCGGTAAATCATATAGCCGCTAGTTAAGAAAGTAGCACTTTGAACTTGAGATCCAATCTCTTTCTTTACTGGCATAGGCTCGCCAGTTAAAGCAGACTCATCTACATAAGCAGAGCCTTCAATAACAATACCATCTGCACCGATGCGATCGCCAAGACGCACCACGATCTCATCGCCTACCTTAACCTCGCTTAAAGGAATGCTCTCTTCATCGTACTTAGATGCATCATATTGTGGATCAGAGGCAAGATCTTTACTCTCCTGAGCACTAACTAAGTTAGCTTTTGAAGCATTAGAAGAACTTGCAAGCTCATGATCGGATAGGCCGCAGCTGCCATTGTCTGTATCAGCGCTGCAGCAAGCACTTGCCTGGTTCTTAATTCGACGCACGTTAACGTGGGTTGGAGCAAGCTCTAACAAGGCATTATTGGCATCTAAAGCCTTACGCTTGGCCTTGCTCTCAAGATAACGACCGACACTAACTAAGGTAAGTATGGTGGCACAGGACTCAAAGTACAGAGCATAGTCATGAGCATGGTCAACATTAAGTCCCTCTGGCATATGTGCCAATGCCGCGCATGAGTAGATAAATGATGCACCAACACTGATGGAGACTAAGGAGTCCATGTTTGGGGAGAACTTTACTAAGCCTTTAAAGCCTGAGTTGAAGTAATTGTAATTAAGGGCAATGACGATCAAGCTCAGCACTAATTGTATGTAAGCATTGTCATGAGCAGAGTCTATGAAAATAATGCCAAACATCGGAGCCATGGAAATGCACATGAGCACGATAGTAACGGCAATGGAGGCAATTAGCGTTTTAAAGAAGGCTGCCTCGCGCTGCACAACTTCTTGAGTATAAGCGCTTTGCTGCTTGGTGCCGATGGATAAATCGATGAGAGCTGCCTCATAACCAGCACCTTTAACTGCAGTTAAAATATCATCAGAGCTCAGGTTATCTTTATAGGTTACCGTCATGGTGTTTTGCAATAATTGCACGCTAACCTCATCAACTCCTTCAAGCTGACTTACGGCCCTCTCAATACGCGCTTGGCATGCTGCGCAGGACATACCTTTAATCGAAAAACGCTCTTTGTGCACGAGACTCATGACTGAACCTATCGCCTTAATTCAAATAAATGCAGTCTAATTGACTGCTACAACTATACAAAGCGTCACTATTATTTGTGTTTTGCCGAAAGCTTCATGCAGATATTGCACAATCTGCTTATTACAAAAATACATGTGACCTAGATCACAATTATATACTAAGCAACGCTGCAGTTTATATAACTCTTTGTAAAAGTTTGACTTCTTGTAACCCTTTAAATAAGCGAACAGCGACCAATTATGCGCTAAGAGATAACTACGCTTTAGCTCTACTTACTGCATGCAAATATCTGTAGCTATGAAAGCCTATACTCTATGAGATCGCATGATGGAATGGAGCCATGTTTAGAATTGAAACTCAATGGGATAAATAGTTTTGCTTAATGCGTCTGTAGCTAAAAACAAGCTGTTGCATCAAGATGAAGATAACTTTTGTGAGGTGCTAAATATTCGCTTTGGCATGTATGAGCAAAGTTTGATAAGTATCTGAACCACATATGCTCGCTATGCAGCAACTAAGCTTTGTTGGAAAGTTAAGATCTAAAAAGGATCGCCAAGGCATGTGGAGGACCTTGGCGTTAAACGTTAGGATCTGTCGAGGTAGATAATAGCAAACTTTTAACTAGAGTTAGCATACGGTTACTAAAATTATTTTAGACTAACTAAAGTTATCACAAAACAACAAACCTCAACTCACTACCAAACATTGATATATATGCTATTTTACTCACAAAGCATCAACCATCTTTGCCCCAAATAAGTTTCCAAATACGCACCATTTTGCATCAGTTGTTGATGGTTTTTATATCATATTTTGTAGTAATCACCATGCTCATTACCAATAATCTTTCGCTACATCAGCCCTCACTTTATTAACTTTGCAATCCTGATCTCAATATCCTAATTAGCAACTGCATCGACTCCTTTTGATCTTGTTTGCAAGTTATTTTGCAATAATGATTCTCTCAGTGTTTAGTGGCGCTGTCTTTCTGTCTTTGTAGCATCCACTTGATGATCGCATGGAGATTAGCTGCATTTGCCAGCCGTGCAAGATCATTGGCCAATCTCAGTTGTATGCCTCGCTACTTAGCTTTTTGGTTGCCACCCGCCCCAAAAGACAAAGCCCCACAAGGATGAGCTTGCAGGGCTTTTGAGCGTATATGTAGCCAAGATCATGAGCGCATGCTCATGCATAAGCTAAGATCTTGGAGAGACTTAGAATGCTTGTGCATATGCCAAGATCATGGGCGGCTTAGGATGCTTGTGCATACGGCTAAGATCTTGGTGCTACTTAGGATGCTTGTGCGATCTCTTTGATGTCGTATTGTTTAGACTTAACCCAATATAGTGGACGCATGGCGTTGAGCACGGCGATGATACATAAGCCCACGTCACCAAGAATAGCTAGCCAAATATTGGCAATACCTAAAGCGCCTAAGATCAAAATAATCGCTTTAACTGCAATCACTAAGGCCATATTTTGTTTGGCTAAAGCATAGGTTCGACGAGCTAGTTCCACAGTCATTGGAATCTTTTTAAGATCGTCGTTCATAACTACGATGTCAGCTGCTTCAACTGCAGATGCAGAGCCAAACTGACCCATAGCAAAACCTACATCTGATGATGCCAGTACCGGAGCATCATTGATACCATCACCAACGAAGCCGACTGTTTCATCATTGCTTTTAATCTTTTGTAAGGTGCTAAGCTTATCCTCTGGTAATTGCTGAGCATAGAAAGCACTGATATTGCAACGCTTGGCGATATCTGCAGCAACTGCGTTCTTATCGCCAGTAATCATGTAAGTTTTAATGCCTAAGTTATTAAGCTCCTGACATGCTACAGCTGCTGACTCCTTAATCTCATCAGCAAGAATAATGCGTCCTAAAGCTACATTATTCTCTACAACATAGACCTCAGTGCCAGTAAGCTCGCTCTTTTGTACGCTAAGTCCGAGCTTTTCAGTTAAGAGCTGCTCTTTGCCTACATAAACTTCACTGCCATCAACTATGCCTTTAATGCCGTAACCAGTAATCTCATGCACGTCATCGGCTTTCTTAAGCTCAATACCCTGCTCTTGGCAGTAATTAACAATGGCTGCACCAATTGGATGAGTAGTTAGGCTCTCTAGTGCATAGAGCTTTTCAAGTACACTCTGGCGCTTTAAGCTGTCATTAGCAGCAGCATCATCACCAAAGATCTTAATATCGATAACGGAGAACTTACCTTTAGTGATAGTACCAGTCTTGTCAAAAGCAATAGATTTAAGCTTAGACAAGGACTCAATATGAATAGAGCCTTTGACCATAACGCCGATCTTGGAGATCGCGCCTAAGCCACCAAAGAAAGATAAAGGAACTGACAGTACTAATGCGCAAGGACAGGATACTACCAAGAACACTAAAGCACGAGTAATCCAATTTGCATAGTCCTCATTTGGCATCACTAATGGAACTAATGCCATTAAGACTGCACAGCTTACGACAATTGGAGTGTAGTAGACACTAAAGCGAGTGATGAGCGCCTCTGGGCGTGATTTGTTAGCTGCAGCATCTTCAATCAGGTTGAGAAGACGAGTAATGGAGCTATTCTTACTGTCCTTAGTAACGATAAGCTCAAAGACCTTACCGGTATTAATAACACCTGATGGTACTTCTTGACCCTTGGTAAATAATGCTGGCTCACTTTCACCAGTAAGCGCACTCATATCTACAGAGGCAGCTGCATCGACTAAAGTACCGTCTAAAGCTACCGACTCACCAGCTAGTACACGAATACGTGAGCCAATTTTGACCTTACGTGGACGTAAGATCTCCTCACTGCCATCCTCATTAATCACCCGCACCTTACTTGGCTTGAGCTTTACTAAAGATGAGATCTCATTGTGAGAACGAGCTGCTGCATACTCCTCGAATGCCTCACCGATTAAGTAGAAAACCATAACCGCTAAGGCCTCTGCAAAATCGCCTAAGCCATATGCACCGAATGTAGCAACTGACATCAAGAATTTCTCGGACATGCGACGACGCATGAAGAGATCTTTAAAGGCAGCAATCAACACTGGATATGAAACAAACAAGTACACCGGAACACATAAAGCGATCTGCATATACAAGTTGTCAATCATGTCAGTTAGCAAAATGCCAATAGTTAAAAGGCCAAGCGACAGCCTCACCTTTAACTGAGTATTCATGGTCTGTAACATGATATTAGTCCGTCATTCCTTAGCTAAAGGGCACTTATGTGCCCCAAAGCAATACCAAACAGCTTAAAAACCAAATGGCGCTTACACCCACAACACTAGTCGCGGATGTTGATCTCGATGCCATCTTCCATGTCATCGGCGATCTTCTGTGCGCAATCAACAATGTGGTCCTCATCGGCATCATCAGCAACATCTAAGACCAAAGACTTCATTGGGAAGTTGATGCTAGCCTCGTCAATCTCAGCATGCTGCTTTAATAAGCCTTCTAACTTAGCTGCACAGTGAGGACAATCTAAACCGTTAATATCGCAACGTACCTTCATAAGAAAACCCTTTTAATATCGCCTTCAGGCTTAAGAAAGTCTCATTGTTTGAGCCTATCTTTGCCTAAAGGACAGTAAGTAAGACAACACGTTAAATCTAAGAGTGCAGCACCATATCTAACACTTAACCTTAGATTACTATTTGAACAACTGTTCAAATACAATAACAGTATAACCTAGCATTTAGCTTTTGCAACATTGCTTAACAAAAAATTATTTTGTATGAACAAAGTCATATACACCAAAACAAGATAAAAACAGCCTGTGCTCAGTGCTATGAGCCTGCCTTTTCATCAAGGAGTAGTGTTTGTGAACTTGTTTTGAAGATACTGCCCTCTTGCCATGCACTAAATGGTGTTTGTAAGCAATTAGCTTTTGGAATGACATACTCTGAACATATATGCATTTGACTTACAAAACACAGAACTACTTCACGCTTGTTAAGTTCATGGCAAAACTGAGTAACAAAACTGGCATCTAGCTCTTAAAGTAGTAAGCTTAATGAGTTGCTAGTCATTAATTGATGGCAGTGTTGCTACGGTAATAGGCGCTCAGGCGCTTAAGTCACTTGTTTTATACAGGATCATGCTATGGGACTGACATTACTCAAGGTGGGCGCTTTTGACATGCCTTCATATTTAGAGGAGGAGCTGAAAAAGCGTGGTGAACTCTTTGTAGATAGCAAATTAGATGAAGCTCAAAGAGCAGAGGTTAGAGCAAAAACTGACTTTGTCATCGCCTCTGGCATCTCAAAGTTTGCTCCAAGTGACTATGAGACTACTCCAAATCTCAAAGGCATTGTGTGTTTCTCCGTGGGCTACGATCAAATCGACGTTAACGCTGCCATTAACCGCAATATCTTTTTTACCCATACCCCTGATGTGCTTAATGACGATGTGGCCAATACAGCCATGATGCTCTTGCTTGACTGCACCCGCCTAGCAAAGTTTGCTCAAGAACATATTGAAAACAAGCTGTGGGTTGCTAAAAAGCCATTTCCTCTAACCACTTCTATTGGTCATAAGAAGATGGGCATTGCAGGTCTTGGCCGTATTGGTAAGGAGATCGCTTCTCGCGCATTAGCATTCAAGATGGAGATTGGATACTACGGACGCCATGAGCAAAAAGATGTGCCTTATCGCTACTTTGCTACCCTCAAAGACATGGCTGCATGGTCTGATGTTCTGATGCTTGCAATGCCAGCTACTGCAGATAACCGCCACTGTGTTAACAAGGAAATCCTCGAGGCTTTAGGCAAGGATGGCTATCTAATTAACATTGCTCGTGGCTCTATCGTTAACACTGAAGACTTAGTCGAGGCTATCAGGAATCATACTATTGCAGGTGCTGGTCTTGATGTTTATGAAACTGAGCCATGCGCTCCTGATGGCTTAATGGGCCTGCCAAATGTAGCACTGCAGCCTCATGCAGCCTCAGGCACTCATGAGACCCGCAAAGCTATGGCTGATTTAGTCTTACAAAACTTAGACGCCATCATTGCAGGTCAAAAAGTTATCACACCTGTTCCTGGCACCCGCACCATCTAAACACGCCACTATTTCTACTCAGCCATAGATCAACTAAATTGCACTAGTTGATCTATGCGCTCATCCCTGTGCTATCTTTAGCGCAACATGTGCCCTTTAAAATCACTACCAAGCATGCTGTTAATTGCTCGCCCATGGTATCAGCTAGCTATACCAGGATCACCATGGTCTCATGGCTAGCTATACAGAGGGATCACCATGATCTCCGGCAAGCTGTAACTGGATCACCATGATCTTAGACTTATGCCTGAGCCATTGGTAGATGTGATTTTTACTTGCTGTGACCTTAGTGTGTTTTAGATTAATAATCTGGATAGAGATATGCTCAACCGCGCCGAATTTAACCAATTGCAAAGCCAGACGCTATCGCATATGGCGCGTAGCATGTATGTCTTTTATATTCAGCCGCAAGTGCGCCAAGGACACTCGCTTATCGACCCTGTTGATTTAAGCCGCAAGCTTATCTCTAGCAGTATGGCAATGCCTTGCAATCCAACTATCTATGATATTGAGATTGCTTTAAACGAGCTTGAGCAACATGGGCTCATTCATCGTCTAAATCAAGCACAGCCATGGCAAAATGCCTCGATTATTCTGCCTCTTTTTGCCCGTGAACTAGCTTTTGTTCCGCAGCCACCGTTTACCATGGTAGCTTCATGGCAACCAGGACCAGGCTTTAAGGATGCGGCTCTACTTGCTGGTTTAGCTGACTTTTCCTACCAAGAGCAAGAGCTACGTTCATTTATCAATTATTGGATGGGCACCACCACTATGCGCACTCAAAGCGCATGGGAAAGAGCTTTCATCAAACGTCTGCTCAAGATGCGCTCAGCTGCAGAAATGGGCTCCATGCATCAACGTCGTCGTAGCTATGTAAAAGACTATAAAGACCGAGGCCGCAACGCCAACAATAGCAACGCCAGTTTTAATAACGGAAACTTTAACCACGGTAACTTTAATGGTGATGGCTTGAATGGTGGCTTTTCACCAGCGATGCAGTCCATACCAGAACGACACGCACCGTACACTACCTCGTCTCTTACCAAACGTGTGACTTTAAAGTCCATCATGACTGGCAAAGAGGATTATGAGATCACCGCTCCTGGCTACACGGCTGATGCTTATAAGCAAACTGGACATAGTGGCTATGAGACCTATACTGCAGCTCAAGGCTACTCTGGCCAAACAGCGCCTGCTCCATCAAATTCAAACTATATGGGGCCAAGTAACTTTGGTAATCCAAGCGAGCAACTGCCACCAAACAATGGCCCATATGGCACCTCAGTTCAAAACAATGGCCCATATGGACACCTTGGTCAAAATAACGGCCAATTTAGTAAGCAAGGACAAAACTACGGACCTAGCGACAATGCCATGATGTATCCTGGCTCTACTGAGCAGTATATTCCTATTCAAAGTAGCGACAATCCTAATGAAGTAGGATCTCAGTACGCTGCAAATGGTTATTCCATGCCGATAGCAGCTCAGCCAATTGCTCCACAACAAAGCTCTGATCCATCTTTTTATCCGCAACAAGCTCCAAGAGATCAGACAGCTGGTGACTTATCTTCACAGTTAAATCAGCCATCGCAGTTTAATGCTGACTTTTTGCAGCAGCTTAAACATGAATTTGGCAGCAACTCTTCTCATACATATGATCCTGCATTAGATGCTGCATATCAGCAGCAAGTTGCAGCCAACGCAGCAACTGCTAGTAAGTCCTCGATGGCAACGTCAGTTGCAAACACAAGTGCAACCATGAATGCCCCATCTAAACAGCAGACCCATGCAAGTGATTATGTGCCGGCATCACATGGGAAGACGAGTTCAAACGAGGATGAGGATGTGCCTTTTTATAATCAGGCCCCGAATCCATCAACACGCTCTGATAAGTACATTCCCATCGATAGAAGCAAACTCAAGCTCGATTAATTTACTTTAACGTTAGCTCTACTAGCAGTGAGTGCTTTTTGCATGTCTTGAGCGGCTTACTATTCATACTATGCTTTTGTAGTATGATCGGGCAGGTTTTGGTTGATGTCTTTTAAGGAGATGAAATGGCAGCTCGCATTCTGTCTGCAAGAGGTCGCACCTTAGACCTGAGCAGTCCAAAGATCATGGGTATTTTAAATGTCACCCCTGACTCTTTTTCTGATGGCGGTAAGTTTGTAGGTTTAGAAAGTGCTATCGAACAAGCCCGTCGTATGGTCAATGAAGGCGCTGACATTATCGATATCGGCGGTGAGTCAACTCGACCTGGTGCTGATTTGGTACCTGTTGAAGAAGAATTACGCCGTGTCGTTCCTGTAGTAAAAGCCATTGCCTCAGAGCTAGACGTAATGATTTCTGTAGACACTTCTACTCCTGAGGTCATGGAGCAATGCGTTGAGGCAGGTGCTCATCTGTGGAATGACATCCGTGCCCTGCAGCGTGATGGCGCTGTAGATATGGCTGCCAAGCTTGATGTAGGCGTTTGTTTAATGCACATGCAAGGCGATCCAAAGACCATGCAGATTAACCCGGTTTACACTGATGTGGTTAAAGAGGTTACTGAGTTCTTACGTGAACGCGCTAAGGCATGTACCGATGCAGGCATCTCAGAAGATAAAATCATCTTAGATCCTGGCTTTGGTTTTGGTAAGACTCTTGGAGAGAACTACCAACTGTTAAATCACTTACCAAAGCTCATCGAGGGCACTAACTTCCACCTGCTCTCAGCTCTTTCTCGCAAGTCCATGGTTGGTGTTGCTGTGACCGGTATTACAGTACCAGCTGAGCGTGTAGTTGCCTCAGTTACAGCTGCTTTCTACTCCTTCATGCAGGGTGCACATATGGTGCGTGTACATGATGTTAAGGAGACTAAAGAGGCTTTGCAGGTATTTAACGCTATTAAGCAGTACAACTAAACACCCCCTCTTTCCTTCAAAGCTAAAGCTCGTTAAGGGCTTTAGCTTGCGCCTATCACGCCCTTTCATGGCTTTAGCTTGGCCGATCGCTCCATTTATGGCTTTAGCTTGTGCCTATCACGCCCTTTATGGCCTTAGCTTTGCCGATCGCATCCTTTAATGGCTTTAGCTTGTGCCTATCCACATCATCTTAACTGTTAATTTCTCCTTGTTGCTTAAGTTTTGCACTACATGTTAATCAGCCGGGCAAACACAAACTAAGATGTAAAATTTATGGCGAAACGGCGGAATGTAGTTAGATCACATTTCTCGTTCACCGATAAAAAAAATGCTCATTACCCCATAGCTAGCCTTGGGGATGCTCTTTAAAAATCTAATTTACCAGAACT